>NZ_JBIBEB010000002.1:304147-477642 GCF_042902325.1 Pseudomonas sp. NPDC012596
AGCCCAATCGCCGGCAAGCCGGCTCCCACAGGGATTGCGCACCGCTTGAGAGCGGCGCGGTCATTGTGGGAGCCGGCTTGCCGGCGATCGAGGGCGAAGCCCTCGCAATGGCGCTTAGCGCGAAGCCAGCAGTGCTTTGCCGCGCACAACGGCAGCGCGCACCTGGGCAGGTGCAGTACCACCAATGTGGTTACGGGCATTCACCGAGCCTTCCAGCGTCAACACGGCGAACACGTCCTGCTCGATCTGGTCGCTGAACTGGCGCAGTTCTTCCAGGCTCATCTCGGCCAGGTCCTTGCCGCTGTCGACGCCGTACTTCACGGCGTGGCCGACGATTTCGTGGCAGTCACGGAATGGCAGGCCGCGGCGCACCAGGTAATCGGCAAGGTCGGTGGCAGTGGAGAAGCCGCGCAGGGCCGCTTCGCGCATGATCGCGTGCTTGGGCTTGATGGCCGGGATCATGTCGGCGAAGGCACGCAGCGAGTCGCGCAGGGTGTCGGCCGCGTCGAACAGCGGCTCCTTGTCTTCCTGGTTGTCCTTGTTGTAGGCCAGCGGCTGGCCTTTCATCAGGGTCAACAGGCCGGTCAGGGCGCCGAACACGCGGCCGGTCTTGCCACGCACCAGTTCTGGCACGTCCGGGTTCTTCTTCTGCGGCATGATCGAGCTGCCGGTGCAGAACCGGTCGGGCAGGTCGATGAACTGGAACTGTGCGCTGGTCCACAGCACCAGTTCTTCGGAGAAGCGCGACAGGTGCATCATCGCCACGCTGGCGGCCGCGCAGAATTCGATGGCGAAGTCACGGTCCGAAACGCCGTCCAACGAGTTGCCGGCCACGGCTTCGAAGCCCAGCAGCTTGCAGGTCAGCTCGCGGTCGATCGGGTACGTGGTACCGGCCAGTGCGGCGCTGCCCAGGGGCATGCGGTTGGCGCGCTTGCGGCAGTCGACCAGGCGCTCGTAGTCGCGGCTGAGCATTTCGAACCAGGCCAGCAGGTGGTGGCCGAAGGTGACCGGCTGGGCGGTCTGCAGGTGGGTGAAGCCCGGCATGATGGTCTCGGCCTCACGCTCGGCCTGCTCCAGCAGGCCCTGCTGCAGGCGGGTGATCTCGGCCAGGATCAGGTCGATCTCGTCGCGCAGCCACAGGCGGATGTCGGTGGCGACCTGGTCGTTACGGCTACGCCCGGTGTGCAATTTTTTGCCGGTGATGCCGATGCGGTCGGTCAGGCGCGCCTCGATGTTCATGTGTACGTCTTCGAGGTCGACGCGCCATTCGAAATTGCCCGCTTCGATTTCACCCTGGATGGTGGTCAGGCCATCGATGATGGTGTCGCGCTCGGCGTCGCTGAGTACGCCAACCTGCGCCAGCATGGTGGCGTGGGCGATCGAACCCATGATGTCGTGGCGGTACAGGCGCTTGTCGAAATCGACCGAGGCGGTGAAGCGGGCGACGAAGGCGTCGACGGGTTCACTGAAGCGGCCGCCCCAGGACTGATTGGTCTTGTCGGTGCTCATGGATTCACTCGTTGAAGGCGTGAACGAAAAAGTGGCGCCGATAATAGCAGGGTTGAGCGTGTCGCCGAAGGACGCCGGTCGACAGAAACAGCCAGAAAACTCAGCGCGGGGCAGGTGCAAACGATATTCAACGATTGAACGGCAGTGTTCCACGGACCGTCTACAGTTGGACAAAGGACTGGCAGTGAATCTGCTGGCTCAGTGAATCTTTGGCCTTCGTATCGGTCTAGAGCGTGACCGCAGTGTCGCTCGACCTGCATCTGTCTACGCTATACCTGTGCGAGACTCACTCAGGAATCCAGAGCAATTATGAATGTCCTGATCGTTGATGACGAACCCCAAGCCCGTGAACGCCTCACGCGGCTATTCGGGGAACTGGAGGGGTACACCGTGCTGGAGCCCAGCGCCACCAACGGCGAGGAGGCCCTGGCTCTGATCGAAAGCCTCAAGCCCGATGTGGTCCTGCTGGACATCGGCATGCCGGGCCTCGATGGCCTTCAGGTCGCGGCTCGCCTGTGCGAGCGCGAGGCGCCACCGTCGGTGGTGTTTTGTACAGGCGACGACGAATACGGCCCCGAGGCTTTCAAGGACAGCACCCTCAGCCATGTGACCAAGCCGATCCAGCCACAAACCCTGCGCGATGCCCTGCGCAAGGCCGAGAAACCCAACCGCGGGCAGCTGGCGGCGCTGACTCGGCCGGGCAGTGAAGGCGGCGGCCCGCGCAGCCATATCAGTGCGCGTACGCGCAAGGGCATCGAGCTGATCCCCTTGCCCCAGGTCATCTATTTCATTGCTGACCACAAGTATGTGACGTTGCGCCACGAAGCCGGTGAAGTGCTGCTGGATGAGCCGCTCAAGGCCTTGGAAGACGAGTTCGGCGAACGCTTCGTGCGAATCCACCGCAACGCCCTGGTAGCCCGCGAGCGCATCGAACGCCTGCAGCGCACGCCGCTGGGGCATTTCCAGCTGTTCCTCAAAGGCCTGGACGGTGATGCCTTGACGGTCAGCCGGCGGCATGTGGCTGGCGTGCGCAAGATGATGCAGACGCTCTGAGCGCTGCGGCCCTCATCGCCGGCTTGTCGGTGATGGGGGCACAACAGGCAGAACTGGATGATGCCCTCATCTGCTAGCGGTACCGACGGAGCTGTTATCATCGGCGGTATTCCTAAGCATCGGGGCGTTCCATGTCCACTCGCGAAATCCGCATTGCCACCCGTAAAAGTGCCTTGGCCCTGTGGCAGGCCGAATACGTCAAAGCCCGCCTTGAACAGGCGCACCCTGGTTTGTTGGTGACCCTGGTGCCCATGGTCAGCCGCGGTGACAAGCTGCTCGACGCGCCACTGGCCAAGATTGGTGGCAAGGGCTTGTTCGTCAAGGAGCTGGAAACCGCCCTGCTGGAAAATGAAGCCGACATCGCCGTGCATTCGATGAAGGATGTTCCCATGGACTTCCCCGAAGGCCTGGGCCTGTACTGCATCTGCGAGCGCGAAGACCCGCGTGATGCGTTCGTATCAAACCATTTCTCCAGCCTCGAAGCACTGCCCGCCGGCAGCATCGTAGGTACTTCCAGCCTGCGCCGTCAGGCCCAGCTGTTGGCACGCCGCCCTGACCTTCACATCCGCTTCCTGCGTGGTAACGTCAACACGCGCCTGGCCAAGCTTGATGCCGGTGAATACGACGCCATCATTCTCGCCGCGGCTGGGTTGATCCGGTTGGGCTTCGAGGGCCGCATCACCTCCAGCATCAGCGTCGACGATAGCCTGCCGGCCGGTGGCCAGGGCGCGGTAGGCATCGAGTGCCGCAGTGCAGACACCGAGATCCACGCACTGCTGGCGCCCTTGCACCATCTCGACACTGCCGACCGCGTGGTGGCCGAACGAGCCCTGAACAAGCGTCTGAATGGTGGTTGCCAGGTGCCGATCGCGTGTTACGCCGTGCTTGAAGGCGAGCAATTGTGGCTGCGTGGCCTGGTTGGCCAGCCCAGCGGCGGTACGCTGCTGGTGGCTGATGCCCGTGCGCCTCGTTCGTCCGCCGAAGCCTTGGGTGTGCAGGTCGCAGAAGACCTGCTGCGGCAAGGTGCCGAAGCCATCCTCAAGGAAGTTTACGGCGAGGCCGGGCACCCGTGAGTCCCTGGCGCCTGCTGCTGACCCGGCCTGAAGAAGACTGCGCGGCACTGGCGCAGAGCCTTGCAGTTGCCGGCGTGGCCAGCAGCTGCCTGCCCTTGCTGGCGATCGATCCGGTACAGCTAGGCGCCGAGCACCACCAGCGGCTTGCGGCATTGGCGCAGTGCCAGGCTGTGATCGTGGTCAGCAAGCCGGCGGCCAGGTTGCTGCTCGAACACCTTCAGCAAGCAGGCGTGCAGCCCCCGGCAACAGGCTGGTTCACCGTAGGTGAGGCGACGGCGGCGGTGCTCCGGTCGGCCGCCCTGAAGGTGAGCTGCCCTGCGCAAGGCGACGATAGCGAGGCATTGCTCGCGCTCCCCGCCCTGCGCGAGGCGATCGCACCTGCAGGGGCACGCGTGATGATCGTTCGTGGCGTGGGAGGTCGCGAACTGCTGGCCGAGCGTCTTGCAGAGCAAGGTGCTAGTGTCGATTATCTGGAACTGTATCGTCGCTGCCTGCCGGCGTACCCGGCGGGTACGTTGATGCACCGCATTCAAGCGGAACGCCTCAACGGCCTGGTGGTCAGCAGTGGGCAGGGTCTTGAACACTTGCAGCAGCTGGCCGCTGCCGACTGGCCGCGCGTAGCGCGCCTGCCGTTGTTCGTGCCAAGCCCACGGGTAGCCGAACAGGCCAGGGCCGCAGGGGCCCAACAGGTTGTGGATTGCCGTGGCGCGAGTGCCGCGGCCTTGCTGGCAGCCGTGCAGCGCAGCGCTGCACCTGCCTCTTAAGGCGCTAAGCTCAGAGCGATGCGCCCCCATGCAAAGGATGGATACGTGAGCGAAACTGTCTTGTCCCACAATGATCAGCCGTCGGCCCAGGAGCCGGCGCAACCCGTCACCCCACCACCCGCCAAACGTTCCGGCACTGGCCTTGCCTTGCTGGCGCTGTTGGTGGGCGCGGCCGGGGTCGCCGTGGGCGGGTGGGGAGTCTGGCAGGTGCGTCATCTGCAAGGCAGTGAATTGAGCCAGGGCGAGCACCTTGAAGCGCTGAACCAGCGTGCCGCCGCCTTGCAGCAGCGCGAGCAACAGATCAGCGCCCAGTTGGCCAGCCTGCCGGCCGCCAGCGAGCTGGAAGACCGCCGCCGCCTGGTGGCGCAGCTGCAAGGTGATCAGCAGCGCCTCAGCCAGCGGGTGGAAACCGTGCTCGGCGAAAGCCGCAAGGAGTGGCGCCTGGCAGAGGCCGAGCACTTGCTGCGCCTGGCCACCCTGCGGCTGTCAGCGTTGCAGGACATCACCAGCGCCAAGGCCCTGGTCGAAGGCGCCGACGAGATTCTGCGCGAGCAGAGCGACCCAGGCTCGTTTGCCGCCCGCGAGCAATTGTCGCGCAGCCTGGCAACGCTCAACAGCACCCAGCAACCGGACCGTACCGGCTTGTTCCTCAAGCTGGCGGCCCAGCGTGAACTGGTGCAGCAACTCAGCGCCCAGTCGCCGGAATTCGACAGCAATGCCGATGCGCTCGGCGCCCTGACCGCCGATGGCGATGGCGCCAGCCGGCTGTCGCAATGGTGGGCAGAGATCTCCAAGTACTTCCAGGTCGATTTCAATGCCGACGACAACGTGCGGCCATTGCTGGCGGGCCAGTCACTCAACCAACTGCGCCTGGCTCTGAGCCTGACCATCGAGCAAGCCCAGTGGGCAGCGCTCAACGGTGAGGCCAAGGTTTATACCCAGGCCCTGGATGATGCGCGCAGCGTGCTGCTGGCCAACTTCAACGCGGACAACCCGCAGAGCAAAGCCATGCTCGACAGCCTCAACGCGCTGGCCGAGCAGCCGGTCTCGGTGGTTACCCCGGACTTGAGTGAAAGCCTGGCTGCGGTGCAGACCTATATCCAGCGACGCCACCTGCCTGCCGACGGTGAAGGGGGCAAACCATGAAGCGCGTCTACCTGCTGGCCGTGCTGGCAATCGTGATTGCTGCGGCACTGGGCATCGCCGTGGCCAAGCACAGTGGCTACGTGTTGATCTCGTATGGCAGCTTCCGCTATCAGTCAGGGCTATGGGCGGCGCTTGCGGCGCTGGTTGCCGTGGTTGTACTGCTGTTGCTGCTGCGTTACCTGGTCGGGCTGGTGCTGACCTCCAGTGGTGTGGTCAACCCGTGGTCGCGACGTAACCGCAGCCGCCGTATTCGCATTGCCATCGAGCAAGGCCAGCTGGACCTCGCAGAAGGCCGTTGGGCCAGCGCCCAGCGCCACCTGCACCGCGCTGCCGAGGCGGAGCGCCAGCCGCTGTTGTATTACCTCGGCGCCGCCCGTGCTGCCAATGAGCAGGGCCGCAAGGAAGACAGCGACCACCTGCTGGAACGCGCCCTGGAGCGCCAGCCTCAGGCCGAGCTGGCCATCGCCCTGACCCATGCGCAGCTGCAGATGGACCGTGGCGAAAGCGATGCTGCACTGGAAACCTTGCTGGCCATGCAGGAGCGGCACCCGCACAACAACCAGGTGTTGCGCCTGTTGCAGCGCCTGTACCTGGAGCGGGGCGACTGGTCGGCGTTGATTCGCCTGTTGCCAGACCTGCGCAAGGGCAAGGTGCTACCGGCCGAAGAGCTCGCCGCGCTGGAGCAGCGGGCGTGGGGCCAGAACCTGGGGCTCGCCGCCACCCGTGGGGATGATCAGCAGAGCGCCCGCCAGGCACTTGAGCGGGCCTGGCAACAGCTGACTGCCGCCCAGCGTCAGGAACCGCGGCTGGTGCTGGCCTATGCCGAGCAGTTGCGCCAGGTGGGGGCCCAGGGTGAAGCCGAGCAGGTGCTGCGCACTGCCCTCAAGCGTGAGTACGAAAGCCACCTGGCACGTTTGTATGGCCTGGTGCGTGGTGACGACCCGGCGCGCCAGTTGCAAACGGCCGAAGGCTGGCTCAAGGCTCATCCCCAGGACCCGAGCCTGCTGCTTACCCTTGGCCGCCTGAGCCTGCAGAACCGCCTGTGGGGCAAGGCGCGAGACTATCTGGAAAGCAGCCTGCGTATGGAACGCAACCCCGAAACCTGTGCCGAGCTGGCACGGCTGCTGGCTGGCCTGGGCGAGATCGAGCGCAGTAACCAACTATTCCAGGAGGGCCTTGGCCTGCTGGATGAACGATTGTTGGCGCTGCCGTTGCCTGAAGGCGTGCGCGCCTGACCGACCCATGAGCCCGCACAAGCGGCGGGCTCATGGTGTTGTCGATTTATCCAGCCGCTCATGTCTGTTCTGCGTTGTCCTCCTTAAGAAATTTCCTACTGCACAGATAGATAATTCTCCTGCCTCTCAGTGACTTCTCGTCCCTGTCGCGCCTTGAAACAAAGGCCATCTTTCCTCTACCGTTTCAAACCACTTCAATTGCCCGGGACCACCACCTCTCATGTTGCCGGCCCGACTACGCACATTTTTTCTACCTGCCTGCCTTGCCTCCTTGGCGGTGCTGGTCGTGTCCTTCTACCTGGAAACCACCTTAGGGCTGATACCGTGCCCGCTGTGCTTCAGCCAGCGCTTCGTGTTGGGCATGCATGCCGTGATCTGCCTGTGTGCGGTAGCGCATAAGCCGGGCATTTACGGTATTCGTCAGTACGCCCGGGCGGCGCTCGGGTGTTCGGCAGCCGGGGCTCTGCTGGCTGCGCGGCATGTCTGGTTACAGGGCGCGGGTGGCACAGGCCATGCGTGCCCTGCAACGATCCGGCAGTTAATGGAGCGTTCTTGGGGTGAGGCTGCCCATCAGCTGTTACTGGGGAGCCCGGATTGCGCCTCGCTGACCTGGAGCTTCCTCGACCTGACGTTGCCCGAATGGAGCCTCCTGGCGTTCCTGCTGCTGGCAGCGCTGCCCTTGACCTGCCTACTGGCGTATCGTTTCCGCACACTGGCCAATGCTTGACCCAGCGCAAGCGCCGAGCGATAGCACGACCGGCGGTGGCGGGTAAGGGTATTAAACACTTGTATGAACTTTGTCTGCTGCGTACCTTGATGGGCAGCACGTGCGGGAATAATCTCCCAGCACGCATACCGAAAACACAACTGCTCGATGCCGTCCTGCTGATGTCACCTTTGTGCCGCACGGTCGTGGTGCGAGGTGCAGCGGCATCTACCCAGAAGGGAAGAGATCGCCATGCTCGATAGTTGTCAGAACGCCCAGGAACGCTGGGGTGGGGTTCACAAGCTGATCGACCGCTGGCTCAAGGAGCGAGAGGAGCTGGTCCAGGCTTTTCGTGCCTTGCGCGATGCCAAACCGGCATTTGCGGACAAGGACAAGAACCGCGATTTCTGCGCGGTGCTGGTCGACTACGTGTCGGCCTGGCACTTTGAAGTCAGCGAGCAACTGGTCACCGAGGCCAAGGCATTCGGTGACGAAAAGGCGCTGAAGCTGGCCGAAGAAATCAACCCACGGATCAACGACATTACCCAGATTGCACTGGCCTTCAATGACCACTGCGAAAAAGGCGAATGCACCGACACCGAACGCTTTGCCGAAAAGCTGGGCAAGCTGGGTAGCCTGCTGCACGAGCGCTTCGAGCTCGAGGACTGCCTGATCGAGGTGCTGCATACCGCGCACAAGGAAGAAGGCGCGGTCGAGGCCTGAGGGTCGGCGTCAGTCGCCGACCGCCAGCAGTTCTATCTCGAACACCAGTGGCGTGTAGGGCGCTATCAGGTCACCTGCGCCCTCGGCTCCGTAGGCCTGTGCAGACGGAATCACCAGGCGCCATTTCGACCCTGCCTTCATGTGCGGCAGCGCCACTTGCCAACCCTCAATCACCGACTCCAGGTTGAACCACTGGGGTTGCTGGTTCTGGTCGAACACCGAGCCGTCCGGCAACTTGCCCACATAGCGCACCTGTACCTTGCCATTGGCTTTGGGCTGCGCACCGCTACCACTTTTCAGTTCACTGTAAAGCACGCCTTCAGGCAGCTCGTGCACGCCGGCGCGTGCCCGTTCGTTGGCCATGAAGCGCGTTTCGACGGCCTGCAGTTTTGCCACTTCGGCTTGCTCGGCGGCACTGCTCGCCTGCTCGTCGTGCTGCTGGAGAATGGCCTGCATGCGCGCTTTATCGAGCTTCAAGGGCTCGTTCTGATAAGCCTGGCGTAGGCCTTCGACCAGCGCGTCCAGCCGCAACCCCGGCACCTCCTCGCGCAGGCGCTCACCCAGGCTGGCGCCAAGGCTGTAGGCCAGGTCATGATCATTGGCGGGGGACGGTTCGGCGGCGGCCTGCGCGAAGGGAACCACCAGGCATAAGCCGAAAACAAGATAACGAGGCATGCTCAACTCCGAACTCAATAGCTGCGAAGTATGCCAGCCTTGCTGGCGTGATTTACCTAAATATCGGCAACGATTTGTTAAGCAACTACACTTGCACGGAGCTGCAAGATAACAACTTTGCCCAGGCATGCAACGCGGCGCTAATGAGACTGTCAACATGCCCTAGCGGCGGTAGCAGCAGAAGCATAGTATGAGCCGCAATCTCGTCAGCCAGGAGGTAAACCATGTCGGCCAAGAAGAAGCCAGTAAGTACGCCGTTACACCTGCTCCAGCAACTTTCGGGCAGCCTGCTCGAACACTTGGAAGATGCCTGCTCGCAAGCGCTGGCTGATGCGGAAAAACTGCTGGCCAAGTTGGAAAAGCAGCGTGGCAAGGCCCAGGAAAAACTGCACAACGGTCGCCTGAAGTTGCAGGACGCGGCCAAGGCAGGCAAAGCCAAGGCACAAGGTAAAGCACAGAAAGCGATTGGTGAACTTGAGTCGCTGCTGGACTCGCTCAAAGAGCGCCAGACGCAAACCCGCACCTATATCCAGCAACTCAAACGCGATGCTCAGGAAAGCCTGAAACTGGCACAGGGCGTTGGCAAAGTACGCGAGGCAGCTGGCAAGGCATTGGACCAGCGTGCGGTGACGGCCAAATCGGCCAAGCCGGCTGCCGCAAAAGCGCCTGCCAGGACCGCGGTCAAATCTGCTGCGAAGCCAGCCGCAAAACCTGCCGTCAAGGCGCCGGCGAAGGCCGCTGCTGCCAAAGCTCCAGGCCGCAGCGCTGCCGTCAAGCCAGCTACGGCCAAAACGCCCGCCAAAGCCGCCGCTGCCAAACCAGCCGCTGGCAAGGCCCCGGCAAGAACTGCTGCGCCTAAGCCTGCTGCTGCCAAGGCCCCGGCAAGAACTGCTGCGCCTAAGCCTGCTGCTGCCAAGGCCCCGGCGAGAACTGCTGCGGCTAAGCCTGCTGCTGCCAAAGCCCCGGCAAGAACTGCTGCGGCTAAACCCGCTGCTGCCAAAGCCCCTGCCAAAGCTGCTGCAGCCAAGCCAGCCGCTGCCAAAGCCCCTGCCAAAGCCCCTGCCAAAGCTGCTACTGCCAAAGCTCCGGCCAAAGCCGCCGCCAAGCCTGCTGCCAAACCGGCCGCCGCCAAAGAACCGGCTAAAGCAACCGCCGCCAAGCCAGCTGCTGCAAAGCCTGCCGCCAAGGCTCCGGCCAAGGCTCCGGCCAAGGCGCCAGCCAAACCTGCTGCCAAGCCAGCCGCCGCCAAGCCAGCCGCCGCCAAGCCGGTCGCCAGCAAGCCAGCTGAAACCAAGCCGGCCGCGCCAGCCACCGGTGCAGCCGTGACCAACTCTGCAGGTCCTGCTACTTCGGCACCCGCAGCACCGGCCAGCGCTCCAGCTCAGTCGCCGTCTTCGGCTTCCTGAAGCGCTGCGGCCGCGGCGCGCATCCGTTCTAGCGCGTCGTGGCCACAGGCCTGGTCGGGCGCCAGCCAGGCCAGCCAATCATCTGCGGGCTCGCGCGCGCCTGCAGGCCATTGCTGTGCACAGGCTTCAAGCCGTTGCAGCAACTCTTTCTCCGCTTGCAGTTCCAGGCCTTTCACCTGTTCACGCAATGCCGCCAGGTGTGGGTCTTGCTGCGCCGCAGTGCGCCATTGCCGACGCAGGTCGCGTAGCGGCGTTACCACCTGGGTTTGCCAAGGCTTCGCGATTGCGCGCAAAGCCTGCGCGCGCTCGGCATCCAGCGCAACCCCACGCCCTTGCAGCCACGTTGCACACAGCAGCAGGCAAACATCGCCGCCCAGCGCTTGCACGCTCAGGCAGGCCTCTTCAACGCCCGGCCTGGCATACAGGGCCAGGGCGTGATTCCACAGGTCGGTGTGCATCATTCCACTCACGCTCCGGGTCGAGGAAGCTGGTAGACTCCGCGACCATCATGATCAGACTATCCAACCTCACTTTACAGCGTGGTCCGCAGCGCTTGCTAGAAGGCGCCGAGATGACCCTGCACGCCGGTCACAAGGCCGGCCTGATCGGCGCCAATGGCGCCGGAAAATCCAGCCTCTTCGCGTTGTTGCGCGGTGAGCTGTCGCCCGACTCCGGCGACTGCCAACTGCCCGGTGACTGGCGCATTGCCCACATGCGGCAGGAGGTCGACACGCTCGACCGCCTGGCGGTGGACTATGTGCTGGATGGCGACGCGCGCCTGCGCAAGGTCCAGGCCGAGCTGGCCGTGGCCGAGACCGCGCACGACGGCACTGCCTTGGCACGCCTGCACAGTGAGCTTGAAAGCGCCGACGGCTATACCGCCGATGCCCGCGCGCGCAAATTGCTGGCCGGCCTTGGTTTCACCAACGAGCAGATGGACCGCCGCGTCGGCGATTTCTCCGGTGGCTGGCGGATGCGCCTGAACCTGGCCCAGGCGCTGATGTGCCCGTCCGACCTGTTGCTACTCGACGAGCCGACCAACCACCTGGACCTCGATGCGATCCTGTGGCTCGAAGAATGGCTCAAAAGCTACCAAGGCACGTTGTTGCTGATTTCCCACGACCGCGATTTCCTCGATGCCGTGGTCGACCATGTGCTGCATGTCGAGCAGCGCAAGCTCAACCTGTACAAAGGCGGCTACACCGCCTTCGAACGCACCCGCGCAGAGCGCCTGGCGCAGCAGCAGCAGGCCTATGAGAAGCAGCAGGCCCAGCGCGCGCACATGGAAAAGTACATTGCCCGCTTCAAGGCCCAGGCCACCAAGGCCCGCCAGGCGCAGAGCCGGATCAAGGCCCTGGAGCGCATGGAAGAGCTGTCGGCGGCGCATGTCGATTCGCCGTTCGACTTCGTCTTCCGCGAGTCGCATAAAATCTCCAGCCCGCTGCTGAGCTTGTCCGAGGGCCGTCTCGGCTATGGCGACAAAGCCATCCTCGACAAGGTCAAGCTGCAGCTGGTGCCCGGTGCGCGGATCGGCCTGCTCGGCCCCAACGGCGCCGGCAAGTCGACCCTGATCAAGAACCTCGCGGGTGAGCTCGAGCCGCTGTCGGGCCGCCTGGTGCTGGGTGAGAACCTGGCCGTTGGCTATTTCGCCCAGCACCAGCTCGACTCGCTGGATGACAAGGCCAGCCCGCTGTTGCACCTGCAGCGCATTGCGCCGAACGAGCGCGAGCAAACCCTGCGCGACTTCCTGGGCGGGTTCGACTTCCATGGCGACCGCGTCGACGAGCCGGTGGTGAACTTCTCGGGGGGTGAAAAGGCCCGCCTGGCCCTGGCCTTGATCGCCTGGGAACGGCCGAACCTGTTGCTGCTCGACGAGCCGACCAACCACCTTGACCTGGAAATGCGCCTGGCGCTAACCATGGCATTGCAGGAGTTTGCCGGGGCAGTGGTGGTGGTTTCCCACGACCGTCACTTGCTCAAGAGCACTACCGACGATTTCCTGCTGGTGGCCGACGGCAAGGTCGACACCTTCGATGGCGACCTGGACGACTACAGTCGCTGGCTTGTCGAGTACCGCCAGCGCAGCGCGCCGGTGAGCAACGCGCCGGTCAACCCGGACAAGACCGACAAGAAGGCCCAGCGCCAGGCCGCAGCAGCCCTGCGCCAGCAACTGGCTCCGCACAAGAAGGCTGCCGACAAGCTCGAGGCCGAGCTCAATCAGGTGCATGCGCAACTGGCCGAGATCGAAACCGCATTGGGCGACAGCGGCCTGTATGACGCGGCGCGTAAGGACGAACTGCGCGATCTGCTGGCACGCCAGACCAAGCTCAAGCAGCGCGAAGGCGAGCTTGAAGAGGGCTGGATGGAGGCGCTGGAGACGTTGGAAAGCATGCAGGCCGAGCTGGAAGCACTGTCCTGATTTGATGTCGCCAGTGCCGGCGCCTTAGCGGGGCAAGCCCGCTCCCACATCACTGTGCTTTTGTGGGAGCGGGGTTGCCCCGCGAGGGCGCTGGCGTGGCAACAAAAATCCCACAGAATTTGCTGGTCATTTTTTCGCCAACACTTTAGCTTAACGTTTTGCAACATATGTTCGAGCGAGGTGTGTGATGTCGATGGAAGTGTGGTTAGGCTTCTTTGCCGCGTGTTGGGTGATCAGCCTTTCACCAGGGGCCGGGGCAATCGCCTCGATGTCCAGCGGCCTGCAATATGGTTTCTGGCGCGGTTACTGGAACGCACTAGGCCTGCAGATCGGCCTGATCGTGCAGATCGCCATCATCGCCGCCGGTGTCGGCGCCATCCTCGCGGCTTCCGCTACTGCCTTCACCCTCATCAAGTGGTTTGGTGTCGCCTACCTGGTGTACCTCGCCTACAAGCAATGGCGTGCGTTGCCGATGGACATGACCGAAGAATCCGGCGTGCGCCCCATCGGCAAACCGCTTAGCCTGGTGTTCCGTGGTTTCCTGGTCAACGTCAGCAACCCTAAAGCATTGGTGTTCATGCTGGCGGTGCTGCCGCAGTTCATCAACCCGCATGCGCCGCTGTTGCCGCAGTATGTCGCGATTACCGTGACCATGATCAGCGTCGACCTGCTGGTGATGGCGGGTTACACCGGCCTGGCTTCTCGGGTGCTGCGCCTGCTGCGTACGCCCAAGCAGCAGAAGCGCCTGAACCGTACCTTTGCCGGCCTGTTCATTGGTGCGGCGACGTTCCTGGCAACGCTTCGCCGCGCGCCGATCTGATGGATTGCAGGGGCCTCGATGAGGCCCCTGTCATTTCGGCCTTTCCATCATCCCCTTGAGCAAATCCAGCGGCATTGGAAACACGATGGTCGAGCTCTTGTCGCCAGCAATAGACCCCAGCGTCTGCATGTAACGCAACTGCATGGCCCCTGGCTCCTTGCTGAGCATCTGCGCGGCCTGCATCAACTTCTCCGATGCCTGCAATTCGCCCTCGGCGTGAATCACCTTTGCCCGGCGTTCACGTTCGGCCTCGGCCTGGCGGGCAATGGCGCGGACCATCGATTCGTTGAGGTCGACGTGCTTGATCTCGACATTGGCAACCTTGATGCCCCAGGCATCGGTCTGCGCGTCCAGTACCTGGCGGATATCCAGGTTCAGCTGTTCCCGCTCGGCCAGCAGTTCGTCCAGCTCATGCTTACCCAACACCGCACGCAGGGTGGTCTGGGCGAGCTGGCTGGTAGCGACCAGAAAGTCCTCGACCTGGATGATCGCCTTCTGCGGGTCGAGCACGCGAAAGTACAGCACCGCATTGACCTTCACTGACACGTTGTCGCGGGTGATCACATCTTGCGGCGGCACATCCAGCACCACGGTACGCAAGTCGACCCTGACCATCTGTTGAATCACCGGGATCAGCAGGATCAGCCCCGGCCCCTTCACCTGCCAGAAACGCCCTAACTGGAACACCACGCCGCGCTCGTACTCCCGCAGGATGCGAAATGCCGACAGCAGCAACACGCCCAGCAGCATGAGCAAGGCGCCGAAACCCAATTGCATGAACATCGTCATTCTCCTTGCGCGGAAGGGGCGGCAGCGCTGACTTCCAGCGTCACGCCGTGGCGTGCGGTCACCCGCACGTGCTGGCCGAGCTGCAGCGGCGTGGTGCACTGGACCTGCCATTGTTCGCCCTGGGCCTGTACCGAACCGCAGAACGGGTTGTCTGCCACCACCTGGGTAACGCTGACCAGGCTGCCGACCAGGCCAGCGTCGGGGCTGACCAGTGCACGCCTGCGCGTCTTCAGCGCCATGCCCAGCACGCCGCCGATCAGCAGTGCCGAGAGCAGAGCCAGGCTGCCAATCAGTGCCAGTGGGATGCCGAAGCCGGGGGCGTCGGTGTCCATCAGGATCACTGCGCCTACCACGAACGCCACGATGCCGCCAAAGCCGACCACGCCAAAACTGGGTAGAAACGCCTCGGCGATCATGAAGACGATACCGAGCAGGATCAGCGCCAAGCCGGCGATGCTCACCGGCAGCAGCTGCAGGGCGTACAGCGCCAGCAGCAGGCAGATGCCGCCGACCACGCCGCCGACGCTCGAGCCAGGGTTCATGAACTCGAACAGCAGCCCATAGACGCCGATCATGATCAGAATCAGCGCCACGCTGGGGTTGGTGATCACCGCCAGCAGGCGCGTGCGCCAGTCGGGCAGGTGCTCGACCACGCTGGCGTCGCGGGTTTGCAGCAGGCGCGGCTGGTCAGCGGCGATCAGGGTCTTGCCGTCGAGCTGGCGCAGCAGGTCTGGCACGTCGTTGGCCACCAGGTCGATCACCTTCTGCTTGAGCGCCTCGCTGGCCGACAGGCTTACGGCCTCGCGCACGGCTTTTTCCGCCCAGTCGGCATTACGCCCGCGCAACTGCGCCAGGCCCCGGATATACGCGGCGGCATCGTTGACCTGTTTGCGAGCGAGGGTAGCCTCATCGCTGTCCGCTTCGGCCTTGTCATCCTTGGGCGCGCCCGGTGTGCCGCCAATCTGTACTGGTGTGGCTGCGCCCAGGTTGGTGCCGGGCGCCATGGCTGCCACGTGGCTGGCGTAGAGGATGTAAGTGCCGGCGCTGGCGGCCCGTGCGCCGCCAGGGGCAACGAAACTGGCAACCGGCACGGGGCTGGCGAGGATCGCCTTGATGATCTGGCGCATGGCGCTGTCCAGGCCGCCGGGGGTGTCCATGCGGATCACCACCAGTTGAGCGCCCTGATCCCGGGCCTGGTCCAGGCCACGCAGCACGTAGTCGGCACTGGCAGGGCCGATGGCATCGTCGATGCTCAGCACCCAGACGGCCCCAGGCGCGGCCTGGCCGCCCGGGGCGAGGCCGAGCATCAGCACCAGCAACCACCAGCGCCAGCAGCGAGCGATCACCTGTCGTCACCTGGTTAGCCTCTATACCTCAAGTTTAGTCATGCCTGCCCGGGCACGGCCTAAAATTGGAGAGGGGGGCTAAACCGGAGGTGCATCATGCGTATGGCCAAGACCCTGCAGCAGCGCCTGGACCAGGCCAACTGCGATTACGACATCATTCCCCACCCGCACTCGGCAACCAGCCTCGAGTCGGCGCGCACCGCTGGGGTACCCGCCGAGCGGGTCGCCAAGTCGGTCATGCTCGACGACCGCCATGGCAACTACATAATGGCGGTACTGCCGGCCAATCGGCACCTGGACATGAGCAAGGTACGCATGTCCGGCGCCTGGCAACTCACCCGCGAAAGCGGCCTGCCGAGCCTGTTCGGCGATTGCGAACGTGGCGCCATCCCTGCAATGGGTGATGCTTACCAGATAAAGATGCTGCTCGATTCGAGTCTTACCCGCCAGGGCGATGTCTACCTGGAGGCAGGTGATCACGATCACCTTATCCACATGAGCATGGAGCAGTACCTGAAACTGGTACCTCAAGCCGAAGTACGCGAGCTGTGCTGATGTTCTCAAACCAATGCCGGGCTGGCGTCGTGGACGGCTCGCCCGGTACAGAGGAGGATTCATGGAAGCACCTACCCATCACTTTTCCGACCTGTTCAAACAACTGGGCCTACCCGATGATCCCCAGAGCATCGATCAGTTCATCACCAGTCATTCCCCGTTGAAAAACGAAATCAAGCTGGTGGATGCGCCGTTCTGGACCGACTCCCAGCGGGCTTTTCTCAAGGAAAGCATCATTGAGGATTCCGATTGGGCGGTGCCCTTCGATCAACTCAACGAAGCATTGCGCCGCCCCCGAAAATAAAGCGCCGAGCGGCACCTGACGACTGATTGGCCGTTGCTATGCTCAGGAAAACAATAAGGGGATAGGCGCCATGAAAGATCCCTACGCACCAGGTTTCTGGTGCTCCGTGACGATCCTGGGCACGCTGACGGCTGGTTACTTCTACGGTATCCGCCATACGCACCAGATGAACCAGGCGGTGCAGTTCCTGTATGCCGCTGCCGCGGTCACCGCGGCAGTCGCATTGCTGGCGCTGACCTGGATTGCCTGGCAACAACTGCACCTGAACAAGCGCGAAGTGATCCAGGGGCGAACGTTGCTCACCATCTGGAACACCAAGGTTGCGCTGCGCCGGGTCGAGACGGTGTTCGACCGCTATTTCTGGGGCAGCTACTGGCACTCCGGGCGCACCTTCGAGGAGGTGATGGGCGAGCTCAAGGGCACGCCGCTGGAGCAGAGCCTGGATGCGTTGAAACGCCAGTGCCGGGTGCTCGACCGCGAGATTCACGACCACCATCACCACTGGCTGGCCAACGCCCGCGACCTGTCCAGCGTGGCCACGGCCATGGCGCGTGAGCGCTACCAACTGGACCTGTGCGAACCCTCAAGCAATGGCCATGGCAACACGGCGGTGCTCAATCGAGACCTGGAAGTGCTGGTGTACACCTGGTCGGCGCGCCTGCGCAGCTTCGACCATCAGCTGGACGAGCTGGAGCGCGCCTACCACTGAAGCTGATCATTCGCCGCGGATGTATTGCTCCAGCTGCGCAATCAGATTGGCCTGTTCGGCGATGGTTTCCTTGACCAGGTCGCCAATCGACAGCAGGCCAAGCAGCTCGCCATTGCTGACCACCGGCAGGTGGCGCAGGTGGCGGTTGGTCATGAGGTTCATGCAGTACTCGAGGTTCTGCTTCGGTTCCACCGTGACCACAGGTGCGCTCATGATTTCCCGCACCGGGGTAGCCGCCGAAGAGCGGCCCTTGAGTACCAGTTTACGGGCGTAGTCTCGTTCGCTGACGATCCCCACCACCTGGTTGTTCTCCACAACCGGCAGCGCACCGACGTTTTTCTCCGCCAGCATTTTCAGGGCGTCGAGTACCGAGTCATCAGGGCCGATGGTGTACACGGTCTGGTGCTGGGACTTGGTCTTGAGGATTTGTTCGACGTTCTTCATACAGGCCTCTGCGGGTGGAGAAAACGGGCTCTTTGTGTAAATAAAGCATCCTGCACGCCAGCCTGCACGGCAATGCAGGAAACGGCATCGAGTCGATTGAAAAACGTCATGGACGATTGTCTCTGCCGGCCTCTTCGCGGCTAAAGCCGCTTGCACAGGGCGTGCGAAAACCCTGTGGGAGCGGCTTTAGCCGCGAAGGGGCCGGCACAGCTAGCTTAAAGTTTCGGCATTTGCCCGATCCGGGCGACCATCTCGCTCACCACCTGCAAGTCCAACATGAACTGCTCCACGGTCTTGAACTCGTTGTCGTTGTGCCCGGTGTATTTCACGTCTGGCATGGCCAGGCCGAACTGCACGCCGTTGGGCAAATCATGTACCGAGGTGGCGCCGGCGGAGGTGCCGAACTCATGTTTCATGCCCAGGTTCTCGCTGGCCACATCGAGCAGGGCCTTGACCCATTCGCCTTCGGGGTTACGGTACATCGGCTCGTCGAGGCTGTAGTCGAAAGCAACCGAGGTGTGGCTCTGGCGTGTCCAGTTACCCAGCTTGTCGGCCAGCTCATCCTTGATCGTGGCCAGCGGCTTGCCTTTGGGAATGCGCAGGTTGACTGCCAGCTTCAGGCCTTTTTCGTTCACGCCGACAAAGGTCAGCGATGCGGTCAGCGGGCCCATGAACTCATCCTTGAAATCCACCCCGAGTTTCTTGCCCAGGTAATCAAGGCCCCAGTTGTCTGCGGCGTAGCGGGCGGCATCGGTGAAGTGGTTGTGCTTGAGCGGCACCTGCTTGCCCAGGCCGTTGATGAAGCCGAGCATGCGTGCCACCGGGTTGACCCCGGACTCGGGCTCGGACGAATGGGCCGAGACGCCGGTTACGGTGAGCAGCACGTTCTTGCCATCGACCTTGGCCGCGATGCTGAAGTCGCCGCCGTTTGCCTTCACGTATTCGGCACCGGCTTTTTCAAGCTGCTTGGCCAATTGCGCTGGATTGTCGCTGACCAGGGTCGCCACCGAGGTGGTCGGGATCTGGTTGGTCGCCAGGCCGCCGGTGAGGTTTACGATCTCTGCGCCCTTGCCGCTGCCCGGGCGTTTGGCGAAGCTCGCCATGACTGTGCCGTAGCCTTTTTCGGCGATCACCACCGGGTAGCCGCCATCGAGCGCCAGGTTGTAGGCGGGCGTGGGGTTGCGTTCGAAGTAGTAGGGAATGGCGTCGCCGCTGGTTTCTTCAGTGGTGTCGATCAGCAGCTTGAACTGCCGGGCCAGCGGCAGGTTTTCGTCTTTTGCCACTTTCAGCGCGTACAGCGCAACGACGATGCCGTTCTTGTCGTCCTCGGTACCGCGGCCGTACATGCGGTCGCCTACCAGTGTGACCTTGAACGGGTCGAGCCGGGTGCCATCATCCAGCTTCCAGTTGTCCGGGTTGACCGGCACGACGTCGGCGTGAGCATGGATGCCGACCACTTCCTGGCCGGCACCTAGCGAGACCTCGTAGACGCGGTTGTCGACGTTGCGGAAAGCCAGGCCAAAGCCCTCGGCCAGCGCTTTGATCTTGTCGGCGATCTTCAGGAACTCGGGGTTCTCGTGCTGGGGTACGCCGTCGACGCTGAAGGTGGGAATCGCCACCAGTTCGCGCAGGGTTTGCGTGGCAGCCTTGCCATATTTGATACGGGTGTAAAGGCCGAGCAGGCGGTTGATTTCGTTCTGCTGCTCGGCGTCGAGCGCTTTGCCAGCCAGATAAGCGTCGAGGGTTGCGCCAAGGTTGTCGGCCTTGGCCTGTTCGCTGCCTTTGAGCTTGCCGAGGAACTGCTTGAAGTCGCTGGGCTCGGCGCCGTCGAAGGCTTTGACGATGGCAGCGGACTGTTGCTGGGTGAGGTTGGCCTGGGCCGGTTGGGTGAACAGGCCGATGCTGGCCAGCAACAGAGTAGTGGCGGTGAGTTTTTTCAAATGCATGGGGCGCGCATTCCTTCGCGAATCATTGTTAGGGGGACCCGTCCAGAAAACGGGAAGCTGCCCACGCTAACACCAATCACCCAGGGCACGGGAGTGCCACAAACGCGATGCGCCGCACAAACGAAAAAGCCCCGGGCATGGGCCCAGGGCTTTTTGAAGATGGCGCACTCGGCGGGATTCGAACCCACGACCCCTGCCTTCGGAGGGCAGTACTCTATCCAGCTGAGCTACGAGTGCAACGCGCACGCATGATACCCATCTCGATCGGCGACGTCCATCGCCTTGATCTGTGGCTGTTTTTCCCCCGGTGCAAGCACCGCCAAAACATCTATCCATATGCAATAACAGTATTTCCCCGCCCATTCTTATGCCGGCTATCCTCTGGTCACAACTTGTTATAACAAGTCACTCATCAGTGAAGAGAACCATGGCCGAACTGCTTCCCCTGTCCCCGGTACCGCTCTATACCCAGCTCAAGGAGCTGCTGCGCGAGCGCATTCTCGACGGCAGCTACGCGCCGCACAGCCGCATGCCCTCGGAGAGCGAGCTGGGCAAGGCGTTCGATGTCAGCCGCATCACCGTGCGCCAGGCGCTGGGCGACCTGCAGAAAGAGGGGCTGATCTTCAAGATACATGGCAAAGGTACCTTCGTTGCCAAACCCAAGGCGTTCCAGAACGTCAGCACCCTGCAGGGCCTGGCCGAGTCGATGACGCAGATGGGCTACGAAGTGTTGAACCGCCTGCGCAGCTTGCGCCATGTGCCGGCCAACGCGCTGGTGGCCACGCGGCTGCAGGTTGAGGAGGGCAGCCTGGTCACCGAGATCCGCCGGGTGCGCCTGATCAACCGCGAGCCGGTGTCGCTGGAGATCACCTGGCTGCCCAAGGCCGTCGGCGAGAAGCTGGAAAAGGCCGACCTGGTTACCCGTGACATCTTCCTGCTGCTGGAAAACGACTGCGGCATCGCGCTCGGCCACGCCGACCTGGCCATCGATGCGGTGCTGGCCGACAGCGACCTGACCCAGGCGCTGGAGGTGGAAGAGGGCTCGCCGATCATGCGCATCGAGCGCCTTACCCATGCTGCCGACGGCACGCCGCTGGACTTCGAACATCTCTATTACCGCGGCGATGCGTTCCAGTACCGCCTGCGCATCGATCGCCAGAAGGGGGGCAAGGCATGACCATCGAGACCCAGGACTACGACATCATCATCATTGGTGGCGGCACCGCCGGCCCAATGGCGGCGATCAAGGCCAAGGAGCAGGACAAAAGCTTGCGCGTCCTGCTGCTGGAGAAGGCCAACGTCAAGCGCAGCGGTGCCATCAGCATGGGCATGGACGGCCTGAACAACGCGATCGTCCCTGGCCACGCCACGCCCGAGCAGTACACCAAGGAAATTACCGTGGCCAATGACGGCATCGTCAACCAGGCCGCCGTGCACGCCTATGCCACCCACAGTTTCGAAACCATCGAGCAGCTCGACCGCTGGGGTGTGAAGTTCGAGAAGGACGAGACCGGCGACTACGCGGTGAAGAAGGTCCACCACATGGGTGCCTACGTGCTGCCCATGCCCGAAGGCCATGACATCAAGAAGGTGCTCTACCGCCAGCTCAAGCGCGCCCGGGTTGAGATCAGCAACCGCATGGTGTGCACCCGTGTGCTGCTAGATGGCGAAGGCGCCGCCGCAGGTGTACTCGGTTTCGATTGCCGCAGCGGCGAGTTCCGTGTGGTGCGCGCCAAGGCGGTGATCCTCGCCTGTGGCGCAGCAGGGCGCCTGGGCCTGCCGTCGTCGGGTTACCTGATGGGCACTTACGAAAACCCAACGAATGCCGGCGACGGCTATGCCATGGCCTACCACGCGGGGGCAGAACTGGCCAACCTCGAGTGCTTCCAGATCAACCCGCTGATCAAGGACTACAACGGCCCGGCCTGTGCCTATGTGACCGGCCCGTTGGGCGGGTACACCGCCAACAGCAAGGGCGAGCGCTTCATTGAGTGCGACTACTGGAGCGGGCAGATGATGTGGGAGTTCCATCAGGAGCTCGAAGGTGGCAATGGCCCAGTGTTTCTCAAGCTCGATCACCTGGCCGAGGAAACCATCCAGAACATCGAGGAGATCCTGCACAGCAACGAACGCCCCAGCCGCGGCCAGTTTCATGCCGGGCGCGGCACCGATTACCGCCAGCACATGGTCGAGATGCACATCTCCGAAATCGGCTTCTGCTCCGGGCATTCGGCTTCGGGGGTGTGGGTCAACGAGAAGGCCGAGACCAGCGTCAAAGGCCTGTACGCCGCAGGCGACATGGCAGCGGTGCCGCACAACTACATGCTTGGCGCGTTCACCTATGGCTGGTTTGCCGGGGTGAACGCCGCGCACTACGTGGCCGGCCGCGAACTGGCTGAGGTGGATATTGCCCAGGTCGAGCGCGAGCGTGAACGCGTGTTCGCGCCGTTGCACCGCGAGCACGGCCTGCCGCCGGCGCAAGTCGAGTACAAGCTGCGGCGCATGGTCAACGACTACCTGCAGCCGCCGAAGGTGACCAAGAAGATGGAGATTGGCCTGGTGCGCTTTGCCGAGATCGAGCGCGACCTCGAGCAGATGAAGGCCAACAACCCCCACGAACTGATGCGCGCGATGGAAGTGTCGGTGATCCGCGACTGTGCCGAAATGGCCGCACGCGCCTCGCTGTTCCGCGAAGAAAGCCGCTGGGGCCTGTACCACCACCGGGTTGATTTCCCCGAGCGTAATGACGGTGAGTGGTTCTGCCATTGCCACCTGAAGAAGGGCGAAGACGGCGAGATGACCAGCTTCAAGAAAGCCGTCGAGCCCTACTTGATCGCCCTGGATGCCGATGAGCAGACCGCCTATGACCGGCTACGGGTCAAGGCCGATGCCGCATGAACAACGCAGCTCCCACAGGGGAATGTGGAAACCTCTAGATAAGGGTGCCTATTAAGGCCCCAAGGAAACCGTGACATGGCCTACCAGCCGCAAGAGATCTTCTTCCGCAGCAGCGCCCCGGTAACCATCGACGAAGACAAATGCATCGCCGAAAAAGGCTGCACCGTGTGCGTCGAGGTCTGCCCCATGGACCTGCTGGCCATCAACCCGGCCACGCAGAAGGCCTACATGGCCTTCGACGAATGCTGGTACTGCATGCCCTGCGAGAAGGATTGCCCCACCGGTGCGGTGAAAGTCGACATCCCGTACCTGCTGCGCTGACCCCCAGGCCATCCGGCGAACCACCGGACGCCCTCCTGCACTGCCCCTCGTTGCCCACCACCCAAGCCTGGTGG
Organism: Pseudomonas sp. NPDC012596; assembly: GCF_042902325.1. Taxonomy (NCBI): domain Bacteria; kingdom Pseudomonadati; phylum Pseudomonadota; class Gammaproteobacteria; order Pseudomonadales; family Pseudomonadaceae; genus Pseudomonas; species Pseudomonas sp. NPDC012596. The sequence goes on from NZ_JBIBEB010000002.1 coordinate 327,063, forward strand.
CGGAGACGATTCCAATACCTGAAACGATACGAGGGGAACACCCATGCGCCTTGTAGCAACCGTGGCCGGCCTCGCGCTGGCGCTCGCTGGCATGAACGCCAGCGCCGAAACCATCCGGGTCGCCATCGGCACCCAGGACACCACCATCAACTGCGCCACTGGCGGCCTGCTGATTCGTGAACTGGGCCTGCTGGAGAAGTACCTGCCGCATGACGGCAAGTACAAAGATGCGCAGTACCAGATCGAGTGGAAGAACTTCACCAGTGGCGCGCCGCTGACCAACGAGATGGTTGCCGGCAAGCTGGACTTCGGCGCCATGGCCGACTTCCCCGGCTCGTTCAATGGTGTTGCCCACCTGGACGCCGGCAAGCGCAGCCTGTTCATCAGTGTGCTGTCGGGCAGCGTGCAGGGCAGCGGCAACGGCATTGTCGTGCCGGCGGCCTCTGCCGTGCAATCGCTGAGCGAGCTCAAGGGCAAGACCATTTCCGTGCCGTTCGCCTCCACCGCTCACGGCATGCTGCTGCGCGCCGTCGCCGCGCAGGGCTGGGACCCGCAGAAAGACGTGCGGATCATCGCCCAGGCCCCGGAAATTGCAGGGTCGGCCCTGCGCAGCAACCGCATCGAAGCGCACGCCGACTTCGTGCCGTTCGCCGAGCTGTTCCCCAACCGAGGCTTCGCCCGCAAGATCTACGATGGCGCCCAGGCCAACGCGCCGACCTTCCATGGCGCCCTGGTCGATGCCGGCTACGCGAAGCAGTACCCCGAAGTGGTCACCGCCTACCTGCGCGCCAGCCTGGAGGCAGACCGCCTGATTGCCGCCGAACCCGAGAAGTACAGCGAGCTGATCGAGAAGGTCACAGGCATCGAAGCCGAGGTCAATTACCTGTTCCACGGCCCACTCGGCCTGCAGACCCGCGACCTGACCTGGAAGCCTGAATACCGCAAGGCGGTCGCGACCTCTATCGACACCCTCAAGCTGCTGAAAAAGACCGACCGCGGGCTCGACACCCAGCAGTTCATCGATGACCAGTACATCCGCGCCGCCTTCAAGCAGGCGGGTGTGGACTACGACGAGGCCCTTGGCAACTACGCGCCGCTGCCGCTCAAGGCGGTTGATGCGCTGACCGGCAAACCGATCACCGATTTCAGCCGGCTGGCGCAGATTTGGGTACGCGGTGAAGACAAGGTGCGCCACTACGCATCCCCGGAGGCCGCCCTCCGTGCCCTGGCCCAGCTGGAGCAAGAGGGCAAGGACATCCGCGCCATCTACGCCCAGGCTGCCGACAGCGGCATCAAGTTGCTGGCCAACCAGGCCTGGTTCGTGCGCAACGGCAATGGCGAGCTGGCCGCCTTCCTGCTCAAGGACCAGGCCGAACAGTACGCCAAGGCCCACGGCGGTGAGGCGCTGGACTTCGTCAGCGCCAACCAGAAGCTGGTCGCCCAGCGCTGACCGGGAGGCACCGTCATGACCCGCGACCTCAAGCGTTGGCCCGTGCGCCTTGCATCCTTGCTGGCCTGCCTGCTGTTCTGGCAGGTGGCAGCCAATGCCAGGCTCGATTTCGGGCTGTTCTCCTTCACCTATGTACCCACGCCCAGCGCGGTGTTGGATGCAGCCTGGCAACTGCTTACCGGCAATGCCTTGCTGGCGCACCTGAGCAGCAGCCTGGCGCGGGTGTTTCTCGGCTATGGCATCGCGGCACTCCTGGGCGTGGCCCTTGGGCTACTGATCGCCCGCTCCAGATGGGCCGAGGACACGCTGCTGCCGCCGCTGGAAGTGCTGCGGCCGATCCCGGCAGTGGCCTGGATACCGCTGGCGATCCTGATGTTCCCGTCGTCCGAGCTGTCGATGGTTTTCATCACCTTCACCGGTGCGCTGTTCCCGATCCTGCTCAACGCCGTGCATGGCGTCGAGGCCGTCGACCCGCGCCTGATCGCCTCGGCGCGCAGCCTGGGGGCAGGGCGTTGGGCGATCCTGCGTGAGGTGGTGTTGCCGGGTGCTCTGCCGAGCATCGTCACCGGCCTTGCCATCGGCATGGGCACCTCATGGTTCTGCCTGGTCACCGCCGAGATGATCTCCGGGCAGTTCGGCATCGGCTATTACACCTGGGAGTCGTACACCTTGCAGAACTACCCCGACATCATCGTCGGCATGTTGCTGATCGGCGTGCTGGGCATGGGCAGCAGTGCCCTGGTCAAGCAGCTCGGCGCATTGGCAACGCCCTGGTATCGCACGCGGAGGGCTGCCTGATGAGCACTTATCAACAGGCGCCAGAGCCCGGGCGTATCGAAGGCCGGGGCTTGTCGATCCGCCTGGGGCAGGGCGCCGATGCCTTCGAAGCAGTACAGCGCCTGGACTTTGCCGTCGCCCCTGGCGAGTTCGTGTGCATCCTGGGGCCGTCCGGCTGCGGCAAATCGACCTTGCTCGGTGCATTGGCCGGGCACTTGGTACCCAGCACTGGCCACCTGACCGTAGACGACCAGGTGATAGACGGGCCTTCGCCGCAGCGCGGCATGGTGTTTCAGCATCACACGCTGCTGCCCTGGCGCAGCGTGCTCGATAACGTCGCCTTCGGCCTGAAGATGCAAGGCTTGGGCAAGGCCGATCGGCAGCGCCAAGCCCATGAAATGCTGCAGTTGGTCGGCTTGGCCGACTTCGCCTCGCGCTGGCCGAGCCAGCTGTCCGGTGGCATGCAGCAGCGTGCCGAGATCGCCCGGGTGTTGATCAATCGCCCCCGCCTGTTGCTCATGGACGAACCCTTCGGCGCCCTCGATGCGCAAACCCGCGCGCGGATGCAGGAGCTGCTGCTTGATATCTGGGCGCGCATCCGCACCACCGTGGTGTTCGTCACCCACGACATCGACGAAGCCTTGTTTCTGGCCGACCGCATCCTGGTGATGAGCACGCGCCCGGGTCGCTTCATCGAAGAATTGCGCCTGGACTTCCCGCGCCCGCGCCGCGCCAGTTTGCTGACCAGCCCGGCATTCACCCACCTCAAGCGTCACTGCCTGGCCTTGCTGCGCCACGAAGACGGCCGCGAACTGCCGCGCCTGACGCCGCTAGGACTGCCGGAAACTGACCACCCTCCGCTACGGATCGCACTATGACCGAACGACATACTGACAACCCCGACATCCTTGCCCTGCTGCCTCGCCTTGAAGCCGATGATGCCGGCGTGCGGCGCATCGCCCTGATCGAACTGGCCGACCTGGAAGACCCGCAGGGTTTGCCTTGGTTGACCGATGCGCTGCTGGTCGACGCGGCCGACGAAGTTCGTACAGAAGCCGCGCGGCTGCTGGAAGCCTGGGAACAACCCGAGGTGGTGCAGGCCCTTTGCGCCGCCCTGGCCGATGCCGCCGAGCCGGTACGCCTGGCCGCCGCGCAGAGCCTCAGCGAGCTCAAGAGCCTGGAAGCCGGGCAGTTGATTCTGCCGTGGGTGAAGCACGCCGATGCTTTTGTGCGCGCCAGTGCCCTGCGGGCCTTGCGCGAGTTGCGCCTGGAAGATGCGGCCGCACCGGCGCTGCTTGCGCTGGCGGATGATGATGCGGCTGTGCGACGTGAGGCAGTGGGCATTCTTGGCTGGCTCAAGCACCAGCCCGCGTTGCCGGCGCTGGCAAGGCTCGCCGAGGCTGAGCCGGACACCGAAGTGCGTCGCGCGGCCATTGGCGCGCTGGGCCTTGCCCGTGACAGCGCGGTGCTGCCGGCGCTGGTGGCAGCGTTGAACGATGCGGCATGGCAAGTACGCGAAGAAGCCGCCACCACCCTGGGCAAAGTGGGCCAGGAGCAGGCGGGCCCGGCGCTGGTGGATGCGCTTGGCGATGGCTTCTGGCAGGTACGTTTGCGGGCGGCTCGTTCGCTGGGCCGACTGCGTTATGCCGCAGCTCTGGATGCACTTGGCGAGCTGCTCGGCCATGGCATCGCCAACTTGCGCAAGGAAGCCGCCCTCGCCTTGGGTGAGCTGGGCCAGGCGCGTGCCTTGCCGGTGCTGCAGGCCGCCGAAGCCGATAGTGACCCTGAGGTGCGCAAGGCCGTGCGTATTGCCCTGGCACAACTGCGCGGGGCGGCGTGATGAACGCCCCGGCGGCTATCCGCAACCTGCGTGGGCCCGGGCAGCTGGTGCTGCAGTGGGAGGATGGCGAGCACAGCATCAGCCATGCCCGCTTGCGCGGTGCCTGCCCCTGTTCGCAATGCCGCGCGGCGCGCTTGTCGGGTGGCATCAGTGTGGTGCGCGATGATGTGCGCATCGAGCGGGTCGAACCGCAAGGTTATGGCGTGCAACTGGTGTTCAGCGATGGGCATGAGCGGGGGATTTATCCATGGCCGTACTTGCGCGAGCTTGGGTGAATCCACTGGCCCTATCGCCGGCAAGCCGGCTCCCACAGGTAGTGCACCGCTCTAGGGCTCAGTGAATTACCTGTGGGAGCCGGCTTGCCGGCGATAGGGCCAGTGGGTTTCACAGAGCAATCAGCTCGGGCCGCAACCCTTCCACCCGCCGCGCGGGCGCCGGCAGATACCCGCCGTCACCGGTGATCTGGTGCAGCACCTTCTCGCGTAACCCATGTAGCGCCACGCCGGTGCGCAACCGCGGATGCGGCAGGTCGATTTCAACCACCGACTTGATCCGGCCTGGGCGCGGCTCCAGCACCACCACTCGATCAGCCAGGTACGTCGCTTCCTCGGCATCGTGCGTCACCAGCAATGTGGTGATGCCGGCACGTTCGCGGATGGCCAGCAACTCATCCTGCAGTTGCTGGCGGGTCAATGCGTCGAGCGCACCGAATGGCTCGTCCAGCAGCAGAATCCGCGGGCTTGCCACCAGCCCCCGGGCAATCGCCACACGTTGCGCCATGCCCCCGGACAGCTGGTGCGGGTACGCCGATTCGAAGCCCACCAGGCCCACCAGCAGCACGAACTCATGCACCCGGCGGGCACGTTCGCCTTGGGTCAGGTGCTCGTTGACCAGGCCCAGGGCAATGTTCTGTTCCACGGTCAGCCATGGAAACAAGCGGTGCTCCTGGAACACGATGCCACGCTCGCCACCGATGCCGCTGACCGGCTTGCCATCCACGCGGATGCTGCCGCTGTAGTCGGTGTCCAGCCCCACCAGCAGGCGCAGCAGGGTGGACTTGCCGCAGCCGGAGGCGCCGACGATGGCGATGAATTCGCCTTCGTTGATGGCCAGGTTGAAGTTGCGGATCGCTTCGAGGGGCTGGCCATCGACGCTGAACACCTTGCCTACCGCTTCGAAGCTGACCAGCGCTGGCGTGGTGTCGGGTTGGTTGGCCGCCAGCAGGTGTGACGTGTTGAAAGCGTTCATGCAGTTCTCCAGCGCGTGGCGCGCGATTCGAGGCGTTGTCCAAGGGTGCCGAGCAGGGCGCCGACCAGGCCGATCAGCAGCATGGCGGCCATGACCTGGTCCATGCGGAAAAGCTGTTGCGCGCCGATCATCAGGCTGGCGATGCCGCCGTCCGAAGGCATGAAGTACTCGGCACCGATGGTGCCTAGCCAGGCGTAGATCAACGACAGGCGCAGGCCTGCGAAAATGGCCGGGGCCGCGCCGGGCAGTACCAGCAGGCGCAGGCGCTGCCACAGGTTCAGGCGCAGCGTGCTGGCGGCCTCTCCCAGTTGCGGCGACAGGCTGGCGATGCCGCGCTGGGTGGCGATCAGCAGCGGGAAGAAGGCGGCCAGGCCGACGAACACGTTCTTGGCGCCTTCGCCCAGGCCGAACCAGGCGGTCAGCAACGGCACCCAGGCGAACAGTGCCACTTGGCGCAACGCCGACAAGCTGGGCCCGAAAACCCGCTCGGCGTTGCGTGACAGGCCCAGCAACAGGCCAGTCAGCAAGCCTGCACCACCGCCCAGCACGAGGCCGGTCAGGGTGCGTTGCAGGCTGAGCAGCATGGCTTCTGGCAGTGAGCCATCGGTAAGGCCTGCGAACAGGGTGTGCACCACGCCCAGCGGCGAGGTCAGGATGTTCTGGTCGACCCAGCCCAGGCTGCTGCTGGCTTGCCACAGCGCAAGCAGTGCTGCCGGCAGCAGCAGGCTTTGCCAGCCCTTGGGTACGGGCCCGCGTTGCTGCTCGCCGGTGGCCGGTTGCGGCCAGTACAGCAGGCTTTTTTCCAGAGCTGAAAAGCCGCGCTCCATCAGCGCGCCGACCAGGCCGATGATCAGGATGCACAGCACCACGAGGTCGAGCATGAAGAGCTGCCGGCCCCACACCATCAGGTAGCCGATCCCTTCGCTGGAGGCCAGCAGTTCGACCGCCAGTAATGACGTCCAGCCAGTCGCCAATGCCAGGCGCACGCCGGTGAGAAAGGCGGGCAGGGCGGCCGGCAGCAGCAGGCGCAGGAACAGCAAGTGACGTGGCAGGCGCAAGGCCGCGGCGGCTTCGCGCAGCTTGGGCTGGGCATCGCGTACGCCGACCAGGGTATGCAGGGTGACGGGTACCACCACGGCTTTTACCAGCACCACCAGCTTGAGCAGTTCACCGATGCCGAAAAACAGCATGAACAGCGGGATCCACGCCAGGGTCGGGATCTGGGCCAGCGCCACGAAGGTTGGCAGAACCAGCGTTTGCGCATTGCGCGAAGTACCCAGCCAGGCCCCCAGCAGCAAACCGCTGGCAATCCCTGCCAGCAACCCCCACCACAGCCGCTGCAAACTTATCCACAAGTGCCCCCAAAGCTCGCCGGAGCCGAACTCCACAGCGCTGTCCCACACCCGCGCGGGTGCGGGCAGGATCTGCTCGCTCATCCAATGCTGCCGGCTCGCCACGGCCCACAGCAGCGCTATCAGCACGGGCAATACCCAGGGCAGAGCGCGCTCGCCGATGTGGGAGCGGCCTTGCGTCGCGAAAGGGCCGCGCAGCGGCCCCAGAAGCCCACCCCGACCTTTGCTCAGAATTCCATTCATCGGCCATCTCTCGAAGTGTTTCAAGGTTATGCACTTATGGAATTAAAAATTCCCATATGTGGCTTTCAAGAGATAAGAGCATGCACGCCTTGCATGCGGAAGCCTCCAGCCGTTGCGTTTTCCTCATATTTTCGATGCGTATTGCGCAAGCTTGCCGGGGGGCCGCGTGATGCGTGGTTTATGCCTTCTGGTTACTAAAAAATGAAGTTTTGATCTTTGTAGGTTCTAACCAGACCTGCCTAGCTTCTGGCCAAAGCGCCGGCCATCGCCGGTGGCAGCCTGCCAAGGAGCCTTGCCATGAAAACCCATCTGCGCCACCTGATTACCGCCCTCGGGCTGTTCGGTTTCTTCGCCCTCAGCGCCCACGCGGCCGAATCGGCAAAGCCCGAGAGCATTCGCATTGCCGTGCCTGACCTGAGTGCTGGCAGCAAGCACAGCGCCGGTGGCGTGGTCGATGTGCTGCGCGATCAGCAATTGCTTGAAAAGGAATTCGCCAAAGACGGTATCCGCATCGACTGGCAGTTCTTCAAGGGGGCTGGCCCGGTGGTCAACGAAGCGTTGGCCAACGGCCAGGCGGATTTCGCCTACCTGGGCGACCTGGCGGCCATCGTCGGCAAGGCCAACGGCCTCGACACCCGCGTGCTTTCGGCCGGCGTGCGTGGGGTGAAAAGCTACCTGGGGGTGGTGCCGGGCTCTGGCATAAAGACCCTGCACGACCTCAAGGGCAAGCGCGTGGCGGTGTTCCGCGGTACCGCCAACCAGCTGTCGTTTGCCAGCGCGTTGGCGAGCCAAGGGTTGTCCGAGCGCGACCTGAAGGTGATCAACCTGGATTTCAACGCGGCCAACGCGGCACTGGCCGCCAAGCAGATCGACGCCACCTGGGGGCTGTCCAGCCTGCTCTCGCTGCGCGAGCGCGGCCTGGTCGAATTGCCGGTCAACTCACGCGACCTGGAAGGCGCAGGCAGCACCCAGGCAGTGTTGCTGGGCACTGGGGATTTCATTCGCAAATACCCCGAGCTGGTCCAGCGCGTGGTCAATGCGCAGCAGCAGGCCACCCATTGGCTGCGCGATGAGCACAACCGCGATGCCTACCTCGACCTGGTCGCGAACAACGCCAACTGGCCGCGCAGCATTCTCAGCGACGACCTGGCCAAGGAAGACCTCGCCCATTACTTCGACCCGCGCCTGGACGCCGACTTTGTCGCCCAGTTGCAGCAAGGCGTCGACCTGGCCGCCAAAGAGCGCCTGATCCGCCGGGACTTCAAAGTTGCCGACTGGATCGAGCCGCGCTTCCTGGATGCCGCCTTGAAGCAGGAACAAGCCGTACAAGCCGCCCGTTGAACCTCAACCCCCGACAATCACCGCAAGGACCACGACCATGAGCAATGCCGCACTGGCCGCCGCGCCGCAAACCCTCGAACTCGATATCCACCCCGTCGCCGGCCGCATTGGCGCAGAAATCCGCGGGGTGAAACTGTCCGCCGACCTTGATGCCGCCACAATCGACGCGATCCAGGCTGCCCTGGTGCAGCACAAAGTGATCTTCTTCCGCGGCCAGGGCCACCTGGATGATCAAAGCCAGGAAGGCTTCGCCAAGCTGCTCGGCGAGCCGGTCGCTCATCCGACCGTGCCGGTGGTTGATGGCAGCAGTTATCTGCTGCAGCTCGATGGTGCTGAAGGCCAGCGGGCCAACTCCTGGCACACCGACGTGACCTTCGTCGACGCCTACCCCAAGGCCTCGATCCTGCGCAGCGTGGTTGCCCCGGCTTCCGGTGGCGATACCGTGTGGGCCAACACGGCTGCGGCTTATCAGGAGTTGCCCGAGCCCCTGCGCGAACTGGCCGACAAGCTGTGGGCAGTGCACAGCAACGAATACGACTACGCCAGCATCAAGCCGGATGTCGACCCGGCGAAGCTTGAGCGTCACCGCAAGGTGTTCACGTCGACGGTGTACGAGACAGAGCACCCGGTGGTGCGGGTGCACCCAGTCAGCGGTGAGCGGGCGTTGCAGCTGGGGCATTTCGTCAAACGCATCAAGGGCTATTCACTGGCCGACTCGCAGCACCTGTTCGCGGTGCTGCAAGGGCACGTGACGCGGCTGGAGAACACCGTGCGCTGGCGCTGGGAGGCGGGTGATGTGGTGATCTGGGATAACCGTGCGACGCAGCATTATGCGGTGGATGACTACGGCACCCAACCGCGCATCGTGCGCCGGGTTACCTTGGCGGGTGAGGTGCCGGTGGGTGTGGATGGCCAACTGAGCCGGACGACCCGCAAGGGCTAAGCCCCAAAAGATTACCTCTGGGACCTCAACCTGTGGGAGCGGGCTTGCCCCGCGAAGAATACACCGCAGTGTATGGCACCGACTTCGCCGGTGTTCGCGGGGCAAGCCCGCTCCCACATTCAGCTATCGGCATCACAGGCAATCAACTGCCTGACCATTCCCTGCGCCAACGGCGACAAGCCATACCCCACCCGGCTCACCACCCCATAGCGGGTATAGAACGACTCTTCCTGCTCCGGCGCCAGATCCGCCAGTTGCAGCGCCACCAGGCCTGACTGATACGGCCGCAAATTGGCGCTGCAGGCGATGCCGATGGTGTCCGAGTGCATCACCACGTTGAGCAGCGCGTAGCCGTGCTCGCATTCCACCGTCGGCAAGAAGTCCTGCCGGCCGCTGAGGTCGCTGAGGATCTTGCGGATGTTTGGCGGGCGGAAGGTGGTCGCCAGCGGGTAGTCAAATACATCCCGTGCATTCACTTGGGCCAGTTCGGTCAGCGGGTGCCCCGCGCGGCAGCAGAAATGCCAGCGTTGTGGCGCCAGCTTGTGCACGCGGTAATCCGGGTCGGATTCGAACTGGCGGGTATCGGCCACGAAGAATTCGATCTCCTCGGCAATCAGTTTGCGGTTCAGCGCCTGCCAGTTATCCACCTGAAAACACGTGCGCGCCGCCGGGTATTCTGCGACGAAACGCGCCACCGCCCGCGGCACCAGCCCGCCAGCGGGCGCTGGGCCGGAGCCGAAGCGCACCACCCCGGTGGTAGCGCCGTTGAACTGGTGGATCTCGTTCACCAGGTTATGCGCGCCATGCACCAGCCGACGCGAATGCTCCAGCACCAGCAGCCCCTGGCGGGTGGGCGCGAGCTCCCTGCTGGCGCGGTCGACCAGGCGGCAGCCGATGTTGTGCTCCAAGGTCTGGATGCTGCGGCTGAAGGCCGATTGCGACAGGTTCACCGCCGCCGCCGCAGCGACAAAACTGCGGTGCTCGACAAGGGCAATGAAGTGGCGGAGCTGGCGGAGGTCGATATGCATTTTTTACATGGAAACTTTCGGTGGAATGCAATTGATGAAGAGGGTGAGCCCCCTTATAAAGGGTGTTACTTATTCCACAAAATATGAATTGAACATATTTATATCTCTTAAAAGAATATAAGCCCACCTCGCTGCGATTCGGTTCCGTCAACGGAAATGCTCGCCAGGGCCAATGCCTCAAGGAGCATTTGCATGTCCCGACTTTCCCGTTGGCCTGCGCGCGCGTCGCGTTTTACCTTGCAACCTATAGCCGCTGGCGTACTGCTGGCAGCTTCCAGTGGCAGCTTTGCCGAGGAGCCGGCCAGCACAACCCCTGCCGTGGAGCAGGACGCCAAGCTCGGCACCGTTACCGTCAATGCCCGCCGCCGTGAAGAAACCGCGCAGAGCGTGCCCACGCCGATCAGCGTGCTGAACAGTGAAACCCTGGAAACCCAGCGCATCTACCGCGTGCAAGACCTGCAACAGCTGGTGCCCAGTACCAATGTGGCCTACGTGCATGCCCGCCAGTCGAGCATCTCGATCCGCGGCTTGGGCAACAACCCGGCCAGCGATGGCCTGGAGGGCAGCGTCGGCATCTACCTGGACAACGTCTACCTCGGCCGGCCGGGCATGGCGGTGTTCGACCTGCTCGATGTCGAGCAGCTGGAAGTGCTGCGCGGTCCGCAAGGTACGCTGTTCGGCAAGAACACCACGGCCGGGGTGCTGAACATTACCTCGCGCAAGCCGACCTTCCACCGCGAAGGCAGCATCCAGCAGTCCATCGGTGAGGATGGCTACCTGCAGACCCAAGGCAGTTTCTCCGGGCCGATCAGCGAGACCCTGGCCGGGCGCATCAGCGCCTACCGCACCGAGGACGATGGATATGTGAAGAACATCCACAACGGCGATGACCTGAACGGCGGCAAGCGCCAGGGTTTTCGCACCCAGTTATTGTTCCAGCCCAGCGAAACTTTCAACCTGCGCTGGATCGGCGAGTACAACGAAGAGGACTCCAACAACGGCATCCTCAGCCTGTACAGCACCGGGCCGACCATCAATGGCGTTAACCGTTACGAAAGCCTGGCCGCCCAGGCCGGTGCCACGCTGGTGTCGGGCAAGGACCGCAAAGTCAACTTCGACGCCGACCAGCAGGTGACGGTGTTCCAGGGCGGTACATCGGTGGAGGCCAACTGGACCCTGCCCAACGATTTCACCCTGACCTCGATCACCGCCTACCGCTGGTGGGACTTCACCCCGCGCAACGACGATGGCCTGGATGTGCCGGTGTTCTACAGCGCCGGGGTCTCGGTGCGCGACAAGCAATATTCCCAGGAGATCCGCCTGGCCTCGCCCACCGGGGGCGCGTTCGACTACGTGCTGGGTGCCTATTACTTCAAGCAAGACCTGGACAACAAATCCTTCACCTATTACGGCCCCCAGGCAGACGTCTGGAACCTCACCCCGGCTGGCGCCCTGAACAACGTCAATACCATCGGTGACGGGCACATCGATACCGACAGCTATGCGCTGTTTGCCCAAGGCACCTGGCACCTCACCGATCGCCTCGACTTCACTGCCGGTGTCCGCGGCACTTATGAAGAAAAGAGCGCCTGGGTGACCCGCGATGCGCCATCGGGCGGTTCAGCAGTGACCGGCGCCGCTGCCGCCGCACGCCAGGGCAGGGTGGGCGCCTACGATTCGGGCGACCTCAACCAGTACAGCTTCAGCCCCTCCGGCCTGCTTGGCCTGAGCTACCGCTTCAACGAGCAGTTGCTGGGCTATGCCACCCTGACCCACGGCGAAAAATCCGGCGGCATCAACCTCACGGTCGGCGCGGCGCCACGGCTGGGCACCGACTCGCTGCTGGTTGGCACCGAGCGGGTCAACAACGCCGAAGTGGGCCTCAAGAGCACCCTGTTCGACGACCGCCTGCAGCTCAACGCCAACCTGTTCTGGGCCGAGGTACATGGCTATCAGGCCAACGTCTACGACCAGGTCAACCGCGTGCAGTACCTGGCCAACGCTGGCCGCGTGCGCTCGCGGGGCCTGGAGTTCGAGGCCACGGCGCTGCCGATCCGCGGCCTCACAGTCAACTTCAACGGTTCGTGGAACGACGTGCGCTACACCGAGTACGACGACGCGCCGTGCCCGCCCGAGGTTAGCCTGGCCAATGCCACCGCCACCTGCGATTTGTCCGGCCACCAGGTGGTCGGCGCCTCCAAGTACATCGCCAACCTCAACGGCCAGTACAAGTGGCAGCTGACCGAGCACGTCGAGCCTTACGTCACCGCCAGCTATGCCTTCCGCTCCAAGGCGGTCGGCACCATCGACGATTCCGACTTCGGCCAGATCCCCAGCTACGCGCTGGTCAACCTGTCCACCGGCGTGCGCCTGGACCAGGGCGACGGCGTGCTCGACCTGTCGCTGTGGGTGAAGAACGCCGGCGACAAGACCTATTTCACCAGCCTGTGGAATTCCGCCAACGGTGGCTATGCCGGCGTACTCGGCACCCCGCGCACCTTCGGCGCCACCGCCCGTTATGACTTCTGAGCACAAGGAGCTTTGCCATGAATGCCAAGACCGAAACCCCCGCACTGCCTGAAGGCGCTTGCCTGACGGCCAAGGTCCCCGAGCGTGATGAAGCGCTGCTCGGTGATGTAGTGGTCAACCCTTATCGCCTGGCGCCGCTGACCGCGATTATTCGCGATGGTGGGCGCACCTTGAGCGCCGCCCATGTGCGAGTGCTGGGGCGTGGCGAGCGCGGGGTGGATATCGCCTACGACGTTTCCGACCGTTCGCTGTGGACCTACGGCGGGATTCCGGTATTCGGGCTGTATCCGGATCACGTCAACCAGGTGGAAGTCACCTACAAGCTGGACGGCGAGCGCATCCGTGAGCGCTACCAAATCTACGCCCCGGCCGTGCGCCTGCCGGTGGTGGCCAAGCAGACCGCCGCGCTGCCGCAAGTGCAGCCGATCAAGGTGGCGTCGGGCTTCGAAAACCGTTTATATCTGTTCAACCACCTGCAAGGCGATATTCCGGGTGCCCGTGCCTTCAAGTGGAATGGCCTGGGCGGTGCCGCCGAATGGGACCAGGTTGGCAACAACTGGATTGCCGACACCAACGGCGACGTGCGCTGGTACCTGGACATCGAGCAGATCCACGATTCCAACCGCCGTGACGGCCTGGGTGGCACCATGGGCTTCCAGCAGACCCGCGACGGCAAGCTGATCTGGGGCCAGGGCCAGACCTACTCCAAGTACGACCTGCTGGGCCGGCGGATCTGGCAGCGCAGCCTGCCCGACAAGTTCGCCGACTTCTCCCACGAAATCCGCGAGACGGCCAACGGCACCTACCTGCTGCGCGTCGGCACCAGCGACTACCGCCGCCCCGATGGCAAACGCGTGCGCTCGATTCGCGACCACATCATCGAGGTCAATGAAGCCGGTGACGTGCTGGACTTCTGGGACCTGAACCAGATCCTCGACCCGTATCGCGGGGACCTGCTCGAAACCCTGGGCAAGGCGGCCGTTCAATTGCCGGACGGTGTACAGAAGCAGGAGGACCGCCTGGCCAATGAGCTGGCCGAAGGTAACCTGCCGTTCGGGGACACCCCGGGCGTTGGCACCGGGCGTAATTGGGCGCACGTCAATGCCATCGACTACGATGCCGATGACGACAGCATTATCGTTTCAGCCCGTCACCAGGGCGTCGTGAAGATCGGTCGGGACAAAACCGTGAAGTGGATACTGGCCTCCCCACAGGGCTGGCCGCAGCGCCTGCAGGGCAAGGTGCTCCAGCCGGTTGCGGGTGAAGGCTTCGACTGGTCCTGGACCCAGCACACCGCCTGGCTGACCGGCAAAGGGACGCTGACCGTGTTCGACAATGGCTGGGGGCGTGACTTTGCTCCTACCAAGCTGACCGGCAACTACAGCCGTGCAGTGGAGTACAAGATTGACGAGGCCAAAGGTACGGTCGAGCAGGTCTGGGAGTACGGCAAGGAGCGCGGCGACGAGTGGTACAGCCCGGTGACGTCGGTGGTGGCTTACCGGCCCGAGACCGACACCCAGTTCATCTATTCGGCCTCGGTGAATTTCCTGACCCCCGAGAAACTCACCACCACGGTGCTCAATGAAGTGCGCCGGGGTAGCCAGGAGGTACTGGTGGAGCTGAAGGTGCATAGCCGTCAGCCGGGCAGTGTCGGCTACCGGGCTTTGGTCATTGATCTGGGCGCCGCGTTCTGAATTTGGGTTGATCGGGGTGTACGCCTTGAGGTTTGAGGTGGGGCGTAAATCGACCGCCGCGCGGGCGGCGCTCGATTTACGCCACCCTGCACCTCGCACGTCAAACCCATAAAAGCCCCACCGACGGTCCCCCTTCACATTTCTCTCACCCCGTTCGTCTACCCTATACCGGCCTGAGCACCGCAATTCCGGATAGGCTGTTCAACCATTCGTTCTTTTTTTCGAACAGCCTATTGTCCTATACCCCAGCAGCCGCTTAGCATTCGTTTGAGATTTCAAACGCTCGATGCCCTGCCTTGGGCGCTTTTCAACAATCAACAATTCGGGAAGCCGACATGCAGCTCAAAGACGCTCAGTTGTTCCGCCAGCAAGCCTTCATCAACGGTGAATGGCTGGATGCGGACAGCGGCCAGACCATCAATGTGACCAACCCGGCCACAGGTGAAGTCATCGGTACCGTGCCAAAGATGGGCACCGCGGAAACCCGCCGCGCCATCGAAGCTGCCGACAAGGCCCTGCCGGCCTGGCGTGCACTGACCGCCAAAGAGCGTTCGACCAAGCTGCGTCGCTGGTTCGAACTGATGATCGAAAACCAGGACGACCTGGCTCGCCTGATGACCACCGAGCAAGGCAAGCCACTGGCTGAAGCCAAGGGCGAAATCGCCTACGCTGCCTCGTTCATCGAGTGGTTCGCTGAAGAAGCCAAGCGCGTTTACGGCGACACCATCCCAGGCCATCAGCCTGACAAGCGCCTGATCGTCATCAAGCAGCCGATCGGCGTTACCGCGGCCATCACCCCGTGGAACTTCCCGGCCGCGATGATCACCCGTAAAGCCGGCCCGGCCCTGGCCGCTGGTTGCACCATGGTGCTCAAGCCCGCTTCGCAAACCCCGTACTCCGCCCTGGCTCTGGTCGAGCTGGCTACCCGTGCCGGCATCCCGGCTGGCGTGCTGAGCGTGGTGACCGGCAGCGCTGGCGAAGTTGGCGGCGAGCTGACCGGCAACTCCCTGGTACGCAAGCTGTCGTTCACGGGCTCGACCGAAATCGGTCGCCAGCTGATGCAGGAATGCGCCAAGGACATCAAGAAGGTTTCCCTGGAGCTGGGTGGCAACGCCCCGTTCATCGTGTTCGACGATGCCGACCTGGACAAGGCGGTTGAAGGCGCGATCATCTCCAAGTACCGCAACAACGGCCAGACCTGTGTTTGCGCCAACCGTATCTATGTACAGGACGGCGTTTACGACGCGTTCGCCGAGAAGCTCAAAGCCGCTGTGGCCAAGCTGAAGATCGGTAACGGCCTGGAAGACGGCACCACCACTGGCCCGCTGATCGACGGTAAGGCTGTCGCCAAGGTTCAGGAACACATCGAAGACGCCGTCTCCAAAGGCGCCAAGGTGCTGTCCGGTGGCAAGCTGATCGAAGGCAACTTCTTCGAGCCGACCATCCTGGTCGACGTGCCGAAGAGCGCTGCCGTCGCCAAGGAAGAGACCTTCGGCCCACTGGCGCCGCTGTTCCGCTTCAAAGACGAAGCCGAAGTCATCGCCATGTCCAACGACACCGAGTTCGGCCTGGCCTCGTACTTCTACGCCCGTGACATGAGCCGTGTGTTCCGTGTTGCCGAGGCCCTGGAATACGGCATGGTCGGCATCAACACCGGCCTGATCTCCAACGAAGTCGCGCCGTTCGGCGGCATCAAGGCTTCGGGCCTGGGCCGTGAAGGTTCCAAGTACGGTATCGAGGACTACCTCGAGATCAAGTACCTGTGCATCAGCGTTTGATGCGCTAAAGGTTTTACCTCTGCCAGCGGGGCGCGAGAGCGACGTCTCGCTGGCCTTTTTTGACATTGCAGCACCTGGTGGCCAGGGCGTTCACGGCAGTCGATCAACGAATACTGTTCGCGAGCACTCCCAGCCACCCCCGAATAAAAGCGCCGCTGATCGGCGCAAATGAGGGCATTATGAGCAAGACCAACGAATCCTTGATGCAACGTCGTATCGCCGCCGTCCCACGTGGCGTTGGCCAGATCCACCCGATCTTCGTTGAAAGCGCGAAGAACTCGACCGTGATCGACGTTGAAGGCCGCGAACTGATCGACTTCGCTGGCGGCATCGCAGTACTGAACACCGGCCACCTGCACCCGAAAGTGGTTGCCGCCGTTCAAGAGCAGCTGACCAAAGTCAGCCACACCTGCTTCCAAGTGCTGGCCTACGAACCCTACGTAGAGCTGTGCGAAAAGATCAACAAGCTGGTCCCAGGCGACTTCGACAAGAAGACCCTGCTCGTCACCTCCGGCTCCGAAGCCGTTGAGAACGCCATCAAGATCGCCCGTGCCGCCACTGGCCGTGCCGGCGTGATCGCCTTCACCGGCGGCTACCACGGCCGTACCATGATGACCCTGGGCCTGACCGGCAAGGTCGTGCCGTACTCCGCTGGCATGGGCCTGATGCCAGGCGGCATCTTCCGCGCCCTGTTCCCGAGCGAACTGCACGGTGTGAGCGTTGACGATGCCATCGCTTCCATCGAGCGCATCTTCAAGAACGACGCCGAGCCGCGTGACATCGCTGCCATCATCCTCGAGCCAGTACAAGGCGAAGGCGGCTTCCTGCCCGCGCCGAAAGAGCTGATGAAGCGCCTGCGCGAGCTGTGCGACAAGCACGGCATCCTGCTGATCGCCGACGAAGTACAAACGGGCGCTGGCCGTACCGGTACCTTCTTCGCCATGGAACAGATGGGCGTCGCGCCTGACCTGACCACCTTCGCCAAATCCATCGCTGGCGGCTTCCCGCTGGCCGGTGTTTGCGGCAAGACCGAGTACATGGACGCCATCGCTCCTGGCGGCCTGGGCGGCACCTACGCCGGTTCGCCGATCGCCTGCGCCGCAGCACTGGCCGTTATTCAGGTGTTCGAGGAAGAGAAGCTGCTGGACCGCAGCAAGGCTGTCGGTGAGCGCCTGACCGCTGGCCTGCGCCAGATCCAGGAAAAGCACCCGATCATCGGTGACGTCCGTGGTATGGGCTCGATGATCGCTGTGGAAGTCTTCGAAAAAGGCACCCACACCCCGAACGCAGCCGCCGTTGCCCAAGTGGTAGCGAAGGCGCGCGACAAGGGTCTGATCCTGCTGTCCTGCGGCACCTACGGCAACGTTCTGCGTATCCTGGTTCCGCTGACCGCCGAAGACGCACTGCTGGACAAAGGGCTGGCCATCATCGAAGAGTGCTTCGCTGAACTCGCTTGATGTGACGCGCTTCATAAAAAAACCCGCCTAGGCGGGTTTTTTTTGTGCCCAACAAAGGCGCGTGGCGCTATGGTTGTGGGAGGACTTGCCTTGGAAGCTGCAACGGATTTGCGTGTCAGGATATTCAGGAGTTGGCCATGAGCGCTGCAGACCCCGCCCCACCTTGCGTACTGATTGCCGAAGGCGACCCCTGGGTACGCGACATGTTGCGTGAGATGTTGCTCAGCGTGCGCTGCGATGCCCGGCTGCAGGTGTGTGCCGACGGCTCCGAGGCGTTGACGGCATTGGCCAGCAAGCCTGACCTGATCATCGCCGCCCGCGAGCTGACGGGCCTCGATGGCCTGGACCTGTTGCGCAAGGTGCGCGCCAAAGGCCCGGGGTTGCCGTTCATTCTCATGAGCAGCCGCAGCGACAGTGCCAGCGTGCGCGAGGCGTTGCCGCTGCACCCCACGGCTTACCTGAGCAAGCCGCTGGATCTGGACAACCTGCGCAAGCGCCTGAAAGAGCTGCTGCTGGCTGTGGGTGAGCAGATCGCTTGCCCGGTGCCGCCACTGCAGCCAGGCGCCAGCCTGCCAGCCTTCCTTGAGCAGCGCCGGGCTACGGCCGATGGCGGGCCGCTGTTCGCCGACGTACAAGTGGCGATCAAGCGCGCGCTCAACCCGCAGGGGCTGAACCTCAAGGTGCTGGAAGAGGAAGTGCGCAGCGACCCACAGGTCACCGCCGTGCTGATCGCTGCCGCCAACAGCGCCGCCCTGCACCGTGAGGCGCCGGTGCAAACCTTGCTGCAGGCGTTGAACAAGCTAGGCAGTACGCAGAGCATGAACCTCATCCTGGGCCTGACCCTCAAGCGCAGTGCGCGCCTGACCGACCCCCTGCTGGCGCAGCACGCGGCGCACTTCTGGAACTTGTCGCTGCACACCGCCGAATACGCGCGGTCGTTGGCACGCATGCTCGACCTGGACGAAGAGCGTTGCTACTGCGCCGGCCTGCTGCATTGCCTGGGTGACCTGGCTGTGCTGCGTTGCCTGCAAGAGTGGCGGCTGGCCGGTGGCGAGCTGGACGAAGGCCACGTGCACACCTCGCTGAAGGACTTCGGCGCGGCGTTCGGCTCGGCGTTGCGTACCCGCTGGCGCTTGCCGCTGAGCCTGCGTGAGCTGATTGCGGCGATCTACCAGTTGGGGGGCGGGGTTTACTCGCGGGAGATTCTGGCCATGAACCTGGCCGGGCAACTGGCGCGGTTGCCGGCGGATCAGGGGCTGGAGAAGGTGGCTGAAAACAAGACCGCGCGTTTGCTCAAGGTTGGGCTGGCGCAGTTGAGCCGCTTGCGCAAGGTGGACAACCCCGAGGTCAAACCGCGGGAGGATGCAAAGGCGCAGGTCGTCGAGATCAAGGGTGAAGAGCCGCCGGCGCCAGATGAAGTAACGCCGTCCTGAATGAGTGCGCGGTCCCTGTGGAGCCGGCTTGCCGGCGATAGGGCCCTTGCAGGCAATTCAGATTTAGCGGGCCCTGCCTCATCGCCGGCAAGCCGGCTCCCACAGGGAAGGCGCCCCGCTCAAGACCTGGGTCATCCCCGCACTATCTGATTCTTCCCTTGCCGCTTGGCCTGGTACATGGCCGCATCCGCCCGTGCGAACAGGCTATCCAGTGACTCATCCTCATCGGTAAGCCCAGTCAGCCCCTGGCTGACCGTCACCCCATACACCTGCTGCCCGTGGCTGAAGCTCAGCCGCTGGATCTCACGCTGCAGCCGTTCGGCAATCTGCTCGGCAACCTGCGCGTTACAGCCTGGGAACACCGCCGCAAATTCCTCGCCGCCGATGCGCCCGAACAGGTCGCCGCGCCGCAGCACGGCCTTGCCGCTGTCGGCGATGCGTTGCAGCACCTGGTCACCTTCCTGGTGGCCGTAGCTGTCGTTGATCTGCTTGAAGTCATCGATATCCAATAGCAGGAAGGCCAACGGGGTGTCGTCCTCACGAGCGCTGTCGAACGCCTGCTGAGCGCATTCGAAGAAATGCCGGCGGTTGCTGCTCTGGGTCAGCACGTCGGTCGTGGCCAGGCGCTGCAGTTCGCCTTCGAGTTGCTTCTTTTCGGTGATGTCTTCGGCAATACCGACGACGATCACGCGGTCGCCTTCGCGTTGCTGGTTGATGTAGCACTTGTCACTCAGCCAGCGCACCTGGCCGCTGGCTGTGATGATGCGGTATTCGCGGTCTTCCACTGCGCCTGTGACCAGCACCTGGGCCAGGCTGCGTTCGGCGTATTCCAGGTCGTCTGGGTAGATGCTGTCGCGCCATTCGTTGAAGTCGGCCAGTACCAGGCTGGCGGGCCGGCCGAAGATGCGCTCATAGGCGGGGCTGACGTAAAGCACCTGGCGGTTTTCCCAGTCGAATGCCCACAGCACCGCGTTGACGCTGTCCAGCAGTGAGCTGTAGAGCTGCTCCCGCTCGCTCAGACGCGCGACTTCACCTTGGGCGTGCAGCAAGGCCAGCAAGGTCTGGGCGGCTTCGGGGGGGGCGTTGCCGGGCAGGAGTGAAGGGATGTTCTTGGCCATGTGCACGAAGCGTTTCTCGACGGGTGAGCGTGCGGCCACAGACCGGCCCCCACGCGGGCGATGTGCCGGGTTTGAGTGGGTTTTCAGGGGGGAAGTTCCAGCGGGCACGCCCTGTTGCGGGGCGTGCCGATCAACGGCGGTCAGGCGCCGGTTGGGCGCAGGGAGTAGGTTTTGAGCTGCGCTGCAAAGTCGTGCAGGGCATGAATACCACTGGCTTCGGCTTCGTGCACCCAGTCTTTCATCGCAGCTAGCATGTCGTGGCCGTTGGCGCTGGTACGCGCCCAGATCTGCTGCAGCGCCAGGCGTTTTTCGTAGATGGTCTTCAGCGCCTGGCTGTGCGCGAGCATGGACTCGATGCGCACATGGTGGCGGTCTTCGAGCAGGCTGGTTTCGCGCGACAGCAGGCGTTTGGCGCGGCGGAAACGGTGGCGTACCGAAGCGTCGACCTTGGCCAGTTCCTGTTGCACCAGCGGGGCGATCACCAGTTTGCGGTACTGGGCCATGATCTGGAAGCGGTTATTGAGGATGGCCATGGCGGTGTCCATGTCCAGGCTCGCCTTGCCTTCAACCCGGTGAGCGATGGGCGCCACACGTTGCACCTTGGCCAGGCGCAGCAGGCAGAGCACGCGTATCCAGGCCCAGCCCATGTCGAATTCCCAGCGCTTGACCGACAGCTTGGCCGAGTTGGGGTAGGTGTGGTGGTTGTTGTGCAGTTCTTCGCCACCGATGACGATACCCCACGGCACCAGGTTGGTGGCGGCATCGCGGCATTCGAAGTTGCGGTAGCCCACCGCATGCCCCAGGCCGTTGACCACGCCGGCTGCCCAGAACGGAATCCACATCATCTGCACCGCCCAGATGGTGATGCCGATGGTGCCGAACAGCAGCAGGTCGAGTACCGCCATGAGCACGATACCGCCCAGCTTGTAGCGCGAGTAGACGTTGCGCTCGACCCAGTCATCCGGGCAGTTCTTGCCGTAGATGCGCAGGGTTTCGGGGTTGCGTGCCTCTTCGCGGTACAGCTCGGCACCTTTGCGCAGTACGGTGCTCAAGCCCTTGTGCACCGGGCTGTGCGGGTCGTCCGGGGTTTCGCATTTGGCGTGGTGTTTGCGGTGGACGGCCGTCCACTCGCGGGTGTTCTGCGCCGTGGTCAGCCACAGCCAGAAGCGGAAGAAATGCTTGAGCGCGCCATTGAGCTCCAGCGCACGGTGGGCAGAGTAGCGGTGCAGGTAGATGGTGACGCTGACGATGGTCACGTGAGTCATCAGCAGGGTGACGCCAACCAGTTGCCAGGCCGACAAGTCGAGCAGACCGTTGTACCACATAGGTGTAAAAACCCTCGAAGACACAGGGGAAAGGTTTGATTATCCCTTGGTGAGGAAATAAAACCAGTCACCCTTTCAGATAGGACGTCACGGCATGTTTCTACCTTTATAATGCCCCATCATTTTTCATGGGCTTTCCCCCTCGACATGTCTGTTTCCGTTCGCGACGCCTTGCGCATGGCAGCGCTCTACGTGGTGCTCTCGATCCTCTGGCTGGTGCTGTCAGAGCTGGTGCTGCGCACCCTGTCCGAAGACCCCCTGGCGCTGACCGTGGGCCGGCAGATCAATGTGGTGCTGTGGGTGCTGGTCAGTGCCGTACTTATTTTCGTGTCCCGCGCACGCCTGCTCAACTTCATCGGCATCGGCGCGCAGCTGCGCAGCGAAGACCGCGAGCGCCTGCGCATGGCCGCAGCGGTTTTCGACAGCACGCTGGAAGGCGTGCTGGTCACCGACCGCCAGGGCCTGATCGTGCACGTCAACCGCGCCTTCATGCGCATCACCGGTTATCAGCAGGATGAAGTGCTCGGCCATCGCCCCAGCAAGTTCAAGTCTGGCCGCCACGGTGTACCGTTCTATCAACAGATCTACTCCACCCTGGCCGAGAAAGGCGAGTGGAGCGGAGAAATCTGGAACCGGCGCAAGAGTGGTGAAATCTATCCGCAATGGCAGACGATCTGCGCCATTCGCGACGAAAGCGGCGAACTGACCCATTATGTAGCGGTGTTCAGCGACGTCAGCGCAATCAAGCACACCGAGCAGGAACTGGCCTTCCTGGCCCACCACGACCCGCTGACCGGTTTGCCCAACCGGCTGTTGTTCAACGACCGCCTCGAGCAGGCTTTGGCCTCGGCGCAGGCCAACAAACGTGGCTGCGCCTTGTTGCTGCTGGACCTGGACCACTTTCAGAGCATCAACGACGGGTTGGGGCACACCATCGGTGACCAGCTGCTCAAACTGGTGGGCGAACGCCTGGGCGAAGCGCTGGGCAATGGCGTGACCCTGGCGCGCCTGGGCGGCGACGAGTTCGGCGTGCTGGCGGAGAACTGCCAACAGGTTGGCCAGGCCGGCAAGCTGGCGCAGGCGCTCATCGAACGCATGCGTGACCCGTTCGAGTTCGAAGGGCATCGGCTGTTCATCGGTGTGAGTGTTGGCATCAGCCTGTTCCCCAGCGATGCGTTGGGTGCCGAGCAACTGCTGCGCAACGCCGACTCGGCGCTGTTCAAGGCCAAGCACAACGGCCGCGCCTGCTACGCGCTGTACACCGAAGAGCTGACGGCGCACGCCCAGCAACGTGTGGAAACGGCCGGTGAGCTGCGCCATGCGCTCGAGCAGGACGAGCTGCGGGTGTTCTTTCAGCCGGTGCATGACCTGTTCACATCGAAGATGGTCGGGGTGGAGGCGTTGGTACGCTGGCAGCACCCGCTGCGCGGCCTGGTGCCGCCGAGCGAATTCATCCCCATCGCCGAGCGTACCGGCCTGATTGCCGAAATCGATGCCTGGGTGCTGCGCGAGTCGTGCCGGCAGATGGTCCGCTGGCAGGCTGAAGGGCGTGGGCTGGCGTTCGTTGCGGTGAACATCTCCAGCCGCCTGTTCGGCCAGCGAGCGCTGTACCGGCAGGTGGCCGAGGTATTGCACGAAACCGGCCTGCCCCCGGCATTGCTGGAACTTGAGGTGACCGAGAGCGCAGTGATGGAAGACCCGGAAGTCGCATTGGAGCAATTGCACCGCCTGCGCGAGCTGGGCCTGAGCCTGGCCATCGATGACTTTGGTACGGGTTATTCGTCACTGCTGCGGCTCAAGCGTTTGCCGGTGCAGAAGCTCAAGATCGACCAGGGCTTCGTCGCCGGGTTGCCCATGGATGACGATGACGTCGCCATCGTGCGGGTGATCATCGCCCTGGCGCACAGCATGGGCATGAAGGTGCATGCCGAAGGGATCGAGCAGGCCGAGCAGGCCAGGTTCCTGCTGGAGCAACAATGCCAGCTGGGGCAGGGGTACTGGTTCGGGCGGCCGGTGCCGGCTCAAGATCTGCGCTGGGGGTGAGGGGCTTGGCCTGATTTTTGTGGTGTTGCACAGATCGAGCGCCGCCCGCGCGGCGCTCGATCTGTGCAACACCAAAGGACTCAAGCCATGCTCACCGCTTGTTCAAGCCTCTCGCCAGCCGGTCCCCACCCACCTGAATCACCGCCACCAGCGCCACCAGCATGGCAATCACGGTCAGCATGATCTGGCTGTCGAAACGCTGATACCCGTACCGGTAGGCAATATCTCCCAACCCACCCGCACCTATCGCCCCGGCCATGGCCGAGGAGTTGATCAGCGTCACCAGGGTAATGGTGAAGCCGCCGACGATCCCCGGCAGCGCTTCGGGCAACAGCACATGCCAGACGATGTGCCAGCGCCGGCAGCCCATGGCCTGTGCCGCCTCCACCAGGCCATGGTCGACCTCGCGCAGGCTCACCTCGGCAATCCGGGCGAAGAACGGGGTGGCGGCGATGGTCAACGGCACTACCGCGGCCCACACGCCATAGGTGGTGCCGACCACCAGGCGGGTGAAGGGGATCAACGCGACCATCAGGATCAGGAAGGGGATGGACCTGAACAGGTTGACGAAGGCACCGAGCACCCGGTTCAGCAGGGGCGCCTCGAAAATGCCGCCCTTGTCGCTGGTAACCAGCAGCACCGCCATCGGCACACCCACCAGCAGCGCGATCAGCGACGACACACCCACCATCAGCAGGGTATCGAGCAAACCTTCGAGCAAGCGATCAAACCACATGGCCCAGTACCTCCACGTCTTCGGCCCAGCGGCGGGCGCGCTCCAGCAATTGATAGGTGTCGTGCGGGGAGCCCTGCACCGACAGGATCAGCTGCCCCAAGGCATGCTCGCCGATGGTTTCCACGCCGCCCTGCAGCAGGCGCACGCGCCCGCCCAGATCACTGAACAGGTCGGACAACGCCGGTTCGCCGAGCACCGTGAGCTTGAGCACCACCGCGCTGTCACGGCCTACCGGGCTGGCCTGCAGGTTTGCCTGCAAGGCTGCGGGCAGTTTGGCTTGCAACGGCGCCAACAGGGTGCGGGTGACTTCATGGCGTGGTGAGCCGAACACCCGCCACACCTCGCCCTGCTCGACGACTTCGCCACGCTCCAGTACCACCACCCGGTGGCAGATATCGCGGATCACCGCCATTTCGTGGGTAATCAGCACGACCGTCAGGCCCAGACGCTGGTTGATGTCACGCAGCAGTTCCAGGATCGACGCGGTCGTTTCAGGGTCCAGCGCCGAGGTGGCTTCGTCGCACAGCAGGATTTCGGGGTCATGGACCAGAGCCCGGGCGATCCCGACGCGCTGCTTCTGCCCACCCGACAACTGCGCCGGGTAGACGTGGTGCTTGTCCTGCAGGCCGACCAGCTGCAACAGCGCGCGCACCTTGCGTTGGCGTTCGGGCTTGGCCACGCCGGCCACCTTCAGCGGTAGCTCGACGTTCTGCCAGACGGTTTTGGCCGACATCAGGTTGAAGTGCTGGAAGATCATGCCGATGCGCCGGCGCAGGGCCACCAGGCGATCTTCGTCGAACGGTGCGATGTCGACCTGGTCGATCAGCACCCGGCCTTGGCTGGGCTGCTCCAGACGGTTGATGGTGCGCAGCAGCGACGATTTGCCTGCGCCGCTACGGCCGATGATGCCGAAGATCTCGCCGCGGCGGATGTTCAGGTCGATGCCTTGCAGCGCCGGCTGCTCCTGGCCCGGGTAGGTCTTGCCGAGGCCGACGAAGCGCACATGGGCTTCGTTCACCTCCGGGCGCAAGGCCTGCTCCCGAGCCGGTGGCGGCGCGGTTTGAGCGGTGGGCGCCTTGAGGGCGCTGGCCTGGCTCATGTCAGCCTTCCCAACCGGCTTGGTAGAGGCTGCCATGGGCCTTGTTCAGGGCTTCGCGCACGGCGGGCGAGTGCTGGTATATATCGACGAACTTGGCCAGGCGCGGGTCGTCCTTGCTCTGTGGGCGGATGACGAACTGGATCACGTATTCCTTGTTTTCCAGGCCGTCGAACAGCAGCGCCGAGGTGGCGTCGAAGGTTTTGGCCAGGCGGATATAGGCCGGGTAGCCCTGCACCAGGTCGGCGTCATCGTAGGCGCGCACCAGCTGCACGGCTTCGACCTGGAGGATTTTCAGCTTCTTCGGGTTGGCGACAATGTCGTCCTCGGTAGCCTTGTAGCCGACACCCGGTTTGAGCGTGATCAGCCCGGCCTTGGCCAGCAACTGCAAGCCGCGGCCACTGTTGATAGGGTCGTTGGCGATCGCCACGCTGGCGCCCTCGGGCAGTTCGGCGAAGCTTTTGTACCGCTTCGAGTAGAGGCCGACGTTATTGATGATGCCGGGCGCGAAGGGCACCAGGTTGAACCCGGCGGCAGCCTTGGCGTTCTCCAGGAAGGGGATGTGCTGGAAGTAGTTCACATCGATGTCGCCGCTGTTGAGGCTGACGTTGGGTGCGATCCAGTCACTGAACTCGATCAGCTTCACTTCCAGCCCTTGCTTGTGCGCTTCTGCCACGGCGGCTTCCAGCGGGATCGCGAAGGCGGCGGTGGTGCCGATTTTCAGCGGCTCGGCAGCGCAGGCGCCGCCGGCCAGGCCGAGGGTGAGGGCGATGGCCGCGACGGGCCGGAACAGTTTCTCAAGCATGGTGCGCAACTCCAGTCGTGGCAGGGGTAGAGGTGTGGCGGTAAGCCGAGCCGGGGTGGTCGGCCGGCAGGTGCGGGTGGTCACGTTGGAACAGCTTCTCGCGCAGCGTGCCTTCGGCGTAGGCGGTCTTGTAGCGGCCACGCTGTTGCAGTTGCGGCACCACCAGGTCGATGAAGTCTTCGAAGCTTTCCGGGGTGACGGTGCGGGTGAGGTTGAAGCCGTCCAGGCCGGTTTCATCGACCCAGGCGATCAGTTGCTTGGCGACCTGTTCGGGCGCCCCAACCAGGGTCACGTAGCGCCCGCCGAGTGCGTGCTGCTCCAGTAGGCGGCGGCGGGTCCAGGCGTTCTCCTGCAGCTGGCGGGTGGCCGACTGGATGGCGTTGCCCTTGCTGGCGCCGATCGGCTCGTCCAGCGCATAGGCGGCAAAGTCGATGCCGGTGGAGGCGGCGAAGTGCGCCACGCCCGCTTCCGGGCTGGCATGGCGCAGGTACTCTGCGTACTTGGCCTGGGCCTGCTGCTCGGTGGGGGCGACGATCACCGTGATACCCATGAACACCTTGACCGCCTGCGGATCGCGGCCGGCAGCCTCGGCGGCCGCGCGTACCTTGTCGACCTGGGCGCGGGTTGCCGTTTTGTCGTGGCCACTGATGAATACGCATTCGGCATGGTTGCCGGCGAAAGCCAGGCCCCGTGGCGAGCTGCCGGCCTGGAACAGCACCGGGGTGCGCTGCGGCGAGGGCTCGCACAGGTGGTAACCCTCGACCTTGTAGAACTCGCCCTGGTGGTGGACCTTGCGCACTTTTTCGGGCTCGGCATACACCCGTCGTTCGCGGTCTTCGACCACTGCATCGTCGGCCCAGCTGCCTTCTAGCAGCTTGTACAGCACTTGAAGGTACTCATCGGCCTGGTCATAGCGGCGGTCGTGTTCTGGCTGCTGCTCCAGGCCCATGGCGCGGGCGGCGCTGTCGAGGTAGCCGGTGACGATGTTCCAGCCGACCCGGCCGTTGCTCAGGTGGTCGAGGGTAGAGAGGCGCCGGGCAAACAGGTAGGGCGCCTCGTAGGTGAGGTTGGCAGTGAGGCCGAAACCCAGGTTGCGGGTGACGGCGGCCATGGCCGAGACCAGCAGCAGGGGGTCGTTGACCGGCAACTGGATCGACTCTTTCAACGTGACGTCCAGCGACTTGCCGTAGACGTCATAGGTACCGACGATGTCGGCGATGAACAGGCCATCGAACAAACCGCGCTCAAGCAAACGCGCCAGGTCGGTCCAGTAGGCAAGGGACTTGTACTGCGTCGAGGTGTCCCGTGGGTGGGTCCACAGGCCGTGGTTGATATGCCCGATGCAGTTCATGTTGAAAGCGTTGAGGAGGATTTCCTTGGCCATCAGATGGTCCCCCGGCGCGGTGGGTTTTCGGCGTTGAGGTAGTAGTTGCCGATGGCGTGGTACTTCCAGCGCACCGGGTCGTGCAGGGTATGCACGCGGGCGTTGCGCCAATGGCGGTCGAGGTTGTGCTCGGCCAGGGTGGCCTGGCTGCCGGCCAGTTCGAACAATGTAGTGCCTGCAGCGAGGGAAATTTCCGTGCTGATCGCCCGCACCTCGGCGACCGCGATGGAGGCGGCGGCAACGGTATCGGCGTTGCTGTCGGCCTGGGCGCGGTCGAGGAATTCGCCGGCGCGCTCGAGCAAGGCTTCGGCGGCGTGCAAACGGATTGCCAGGTGGCCGACGCTTTTCAGGGTGAGCGGGTCTTCGCTGGCCTTGTCCAGGCCGGAATCGACCCACGGTCGGCTGCGCGTACGCACAAAGTGCAGGGCATCCTCAAAGGCGGCACGGGCGATGCCGGTATCGATGGCAGCGTGAAGAATCTGTGCCAGCGGGCCGACCGGGGTGGGGCGCTCAAAGGCTGACTGGAACGGCACCACGTCCTCGCTGCGCACGAACACGTTGTCGAAGACTACCGAGCCGCTGCCGGTGGTGCGCTGGCCAAACCCGCTCCAGTCGTCGATCACCTGCAGGCCTGGGCTGTCGGCCGGTACGAAAGCCAGTTGCTGCACGCCGTCTTCATCGACCACCGAGGTTGGGATGCGCTGGGCGTAGAGCGCACCGGTGGCGTAGAACTTGCGGCCATTGATGCGGTAGCCGTCGCCTTCGCGAGTCAGGCGGGTGGTGCGGTCGTGGGCGGTCTTTGTGCCGAGTTCGGCCAGGGCGTTGCCAAAGCGTTGGCCGGCGAGTACGTCGGTATAGAGGCGTTGCTGCTGCTCGGGGCTGCCGTTTACCCGCAGCACTTCCAACGCGTAGAAGTGGTTTTGCGGGATTTGCCCGAGGGAGGCGTCGGCCTGGGCGATGCGGGCGATGACCTTGGCCAGGGTGACGTTGGACACACCGGCCCCGCCGAAAGCCTTGGGCACGCTGATGGCCCACAGGCCTGCGCGGGTGAACAGCTCCAGTTCGGCGTGCGGCAGGCGGCGTTCGCGGTCGCGCAGGGCGCTGTCGCGGCGCAGTTGCTGGGCGATTTCTTCGGCGACGGCCAGGGCTTGGGTATCGCTGGTGATAACAGATGTAGTCATGGTGTTCTCCGGGCCCCTAGGGTCCGCTTTGCGGCCCAATCGCCGGCAAGCCGGCTCCCACTTGTTTGGCGGTGTCGCTTTGAATGTGGGAGCCGGCTTGCGGCGATTAGGCTGCAAAGCAGCCCCAGAGGCAAAAAATCAGATCCAGGAATGCCGCGCAGGCAGGGTGCCGTTCAGGTGGTACGCGCCGACTGCGTGATACTTCCAGCGCACCGGGTCGTGCAGCGTGTGCACCCGGGCATTGCGCCAGTGGCGGTCGAGGTTGAATTCGGCAAGGGTGGCGCGGCTGCCAGCCAGCTCGAACAGCTTTTCGCTGGCCTGTAGCGAAATCTCGGTGGTCAGCACCTTGGCTTCGGCTACCGCAATCGAAGCCCGTGCGGCGGCGGCAGCGTCGATCGGCGCGGCATTGACCTCGTCGAGCACCCGCGCCGCCTTGAGCAGCAGTGCCTCGGCGGCATGCAGTTCGAGTTTCAGGCGGCCGATGTCGGCAATCACGTAGGGGTCGTCGCTGGCTCGCTCGACCTTGGCCTCGATCCACGGCCGCGATTTTTCGCGCACGAAGTGGATGGCATCTTCAATCGCGGCCTCGGCGATACCGGCATCGATGGCGGCCTGGATCAGCTGCGAACCGGCGCCCTGGATATTCGGGGTATCGCGCTGGCGCCAGTTGTCGATCACAAGGTCTGCATCGACCGGCACCTGGTCGAGCAGCACGGTGCCGCTGGCGGTGGTGCGCTGGCCGAAACCGGACCAGTCATCGACGATGCGCAGGCCAGGCGAGCCGCGGCGCACGAACGCCAGGCGCTGGCGGCCTTGGTCGTCCAGTGCCTTGACCGCGACCCAGTGGGCGAACAGCGCACCGGTGGAATAGAACTTCTCACCGCTGATGCGATAGCCGTCGCCCTCGCGGGTGATCCTGGCCTTGAGCGTCAGGGTGTCCTTGGTGCCGCGTTCGGGCCCGGCGTTGCCAATGCGCCAGCCGTCGAGCACGCTGCGGAAAATCAGCGCCTGTTGCGCCTCGGTGGCGGTCAGGCGCAGCAGTTGCAGCATGCCGAACTGGTTCTGCGGGATCTGCCCCAGGGCCGGGTCGGCGGCGCTGATGAGGCGGAACACTTCGGCGATGGTCTCGAACGAGACGTCGGGGCCGCCATGGGCCTTGGGCACGCTGATGCTGCCCAGGCCGCTGCGGGTGAACTGTTCAATTTCTGCCCAAGGCAACTTGCGTTGCTGATCGCGGCGGGCAGCTTGCTCGCGGGCGGTCTGGGCGAACTCGCGGGCCGCTTGCAGGGCTTCGGCGTCGTTGCGCAGTACCTTGGCCGGCAGCAGCAGGGGCGAGCTGTCGAGGTCGCTGTGGAGCGGGGTATTTAGCTGGGTGGTCATCAGAACCGAACCTCACAAAGGGATGCGTCGCTTCAGCTGATGGCGACAAACGTTTGCTGGTCCGGTGGTCCGGTTTATATACCCTAAAGGCTTATCAAAAGATTATGAACTAACCTTTTGGAATATATATAGAAGTGCGGATTTGTGGTGGATGTGCCGGCCTCATCGCGGGCAAGCCCGCTCCTACAGGCGCAGCGCTGCCCTTTGTAGGAGCGGGCTTGCCCGCGATGAGGCCAGTCAATCCAATAAAGATTATTCGGACGCCGCAGTCCCCAGAAACTTGCGCAAGAACTGGCGGGTCCGCTCTTCCTTCGGGCTGGCAAACAATGCTTTGGCCTCACCCTGCTCGACGATCACGCCTTTGTCGAAGAAGATCACCCGGTTCGCCACATCACGCGCAAAGCTCATCTCGTGGGTGACGATGACCATGGTGCGCTTCTCTTCAGCCAGGCCGCGGATGGTCGCCAGCACTTCACCGACCAGCTCCGGGTCGAGCGCCGAAGTGGGTTCGTCGAACAAGATCACCTCGGGCTCCATGGCCAGTGCCCGGGCGATGGCCACGCGTTGCTGCTGGCCGCCGGAGAGGCGCCGGGGGTAGGCGTCTTCCTTGCCCGCCAGGCCGACCTTGGCCAGCAGCTTGCGGCCCAGTTCAATGGCCTGGGCGCGTGGCGTCTTCTTCACCACCACCGGCCCTTCAATGACGTTCTCCAGAGCGGTGCGGTGAGGGAAGAGGTTGAAACTCTGGAACACGAACCCCGCCTGCTGGCGCAACCGGCGAATGGCGCTTTGCTGGCTGCCGAGCGGGCGGTTGGCATCGATGCTGATGGCGCCGATCTGAATGCGCCCGGCATCGGGCGTTTCCAGCAGGTTGAGGCAGCGCAGGAAAGTGGTCTTGCCCGAGCCGCTGGGGCCGATGATGGCCACCACTTCGCCGGGTTGCACGGTCAGGTCGATGCCGTTGAGCACGGTCTGGCCCTTGAACTGCTTGGTCAGGCCTTCTACTACGATCATCTTCAGTGCTCCTGGTCGTGCTGGTTGACCCGCGCTTCCATGCGGTTCTGGAAGTGCGCGAGGATGCTGCAGAGGACCCAGTACACCACCGCAACCGCCAGGTACATGGTGAACACTTCAAAGGTGCGTGCGGTAATCAGCTGCGCCTGGCGGAACAGCTCGGGCACCTGGATTGTCGCCGCCAGGGCGGTGTCCTTGACCAGCGAGATGAAGCTGTTGCCCAGCGGGGGCAGCGCGGTGCGCAAGGCCTGCGGCAGGATCGCCCGGCGCATGGCCTGGGTGCGGGTCATACCGATGCTGGCGGCGGCCTCCCACTGGCCACGGTCGATCGAGGAGATCGCCGCCCGCAGGATTTCGCAGATGTACGCGGCCATGTTCAACGACAGGCCGATCAGCGACGCCGGGATCGGGTCGAGCTCGATGCCGATCTGCGGCATGCCGAAGTAGATGACGAACAGCTGCACCAGCAGCGGCGTGCCGCGGAAGAACGACACATAGATACGTGCCAGCCAGTTCAGCGGCAGGATCTTCGACAGCCGCATCAGCGCCAGGGCAAAGCCCAGCACCAGGCCGAAGAACATGCCGCCGACACTCAGCAGCACTGTGTAACCCGCGCCCTTGAGCAAGAAGGGCGCGGAATCGACAACGAGTTGCAGGCTTTCAGCGATCATTTGGTGACATCGGCACCGAAGTATTTCTCGGACAGCTTGGCCAGGGTGCCATCGGCCTTGAGCTTGTCGATGGCCTTGTTGAGGGCCGCCAGCAGCTCAGGTTCGCCTTTGCGCAGGGCCACACCGCTTTCCAGGCGCGAGAAGGCGTCGCCGGCAAGCTCGGTGTCCTTGGCTTTTTGCGCATACTCCAGCGCGGCCAGGCGGTCGATCAGGATGGCGTCGATACGGCCGTTGCGCAGGTCGGCGAACTTGGACGGGTCGTCTTCATAGGTGCGCACTTCGGCCTTCGGCACGTCCTGCTTCACCCACTGTTCGTAGTTGGTGCCCAGGCCTACGCCGACTTTCTTGCCGGCCAGGTCCTGCGCAGTCTTGATGTTCAGGTCTGCGGCTTTCTTCTTCAGCACCAGCGCCTGGATGCCGGAGATGGTGTAGGGCTCGGAAAAGTCGTACTTCTTCTTGCGCTCCTCGGAGATGGTCACCTGGTTGACCACAACGTCCAGGCGTTTGGACTCCAGCGCAGCGAGGATGCCATCCCATTTGGTCGGCTGGATCTTGGCCTTGACCCCTAGCTCTTTGGCCAGCAGTTCCGAAAGCTCCACCTCGAAGCCGGCCAATTTGCCGTTTTCGTCCTGGAAGCTGAACGGTGGGTAGGTGCCTTCCAGGCCGACGTTGATCACGCCTTTTTCCTGGATGGTCTTCAGCTGCTCGCCGGCGAAGGCCTGGCCGAGCAGGCCGGCACCGAGCACGATGGCCAGGCTGGCGTTGATAAAGGGTTTGGCGAATTTCGACATGTCAGGCCCCGCGCTTGTTGTGGAAGTGGTGGGTGGCGACTATAGGGTTGGCTTGATAGGCCAGGAAATAATAAAAACTTATTTTCTTATGCACATTTTGCGCTATGTCATGCTTAAGCTGCATTGAGGGTAGGCCACGAAAGCGATCCCCGTCATCGCGGCTTATGCCCGACTTAGCGCAGGATGGAATAAAGCGTTGTTTTTTCCAAGGGGCGGATTTGCCGTAAAGTGGTTTGCAAAATGTCTGATTGGCCCTGGCAGGAGATCACCGTGAGCGAACAACCCTCATCCGCGCATTGGCAATTACACAGTATCGTCAGCGGCCTGCGCGGCGCCCGTGAGCAGTGGCGCAGCCGCAATGGCCGAAGCATTGGCGAGCAAGGCGGGCGCGAGCTGCCTTCGCGCGAGGCGATGCGCCAGGTGCTCGAGCAACTGTGTGGTGCGCTGTTCCCGATGCGGCTGGGCCCGGTCGACCTGCGTGAGGAGAGCGAGGACTTCTACGTTGGCCACACCCTCGATGCTGCCCTGACTGCGCTGTTGGCCCAGGCGCGGTTGGAGCTGCGTTACGCGGCACGCCAGACCAACGCCGACCTTGCTGGCGTCGATGCCCAGGCGCTGCGCCTGATCCAGGACTTCGCCGCAGCACTGCCAGGCCTGCGCGTGCTGCTCGATACCGATGTGCTGGCGGCGTATCACGGTGACCCGGCAGCGCGCAGCGTCGATGAAGTGCTGCTGTGCTACCCCGGCATTCTGGCCATCATCCATCACCGCCTGGCCCATCACCTGTACCAGGCCGGCTTGCCGCTGCTGGCGCGGATCAGTTCGGAACTGGCGCATTCGGCTACGGGCATCGACATCCACCCGGGGGCGCAGATTGGCCAGAGCTTCTTCATCGACCACGGTACGGGTGTGGTGATTGGCGAAACCGCGATCATCGGTGAGCGTGTGCGTATTTACCAGGCCGTGACGCTTGGGGCCAAACGCTTCCCCAGTGATGAGTCGGGGACCCTGCACAAAGGCCTGGCGCGCCACCCGATCGTCGAGGACGACGTGGTGATTTATGCGGGCGCGACCATTCTGGGAAGGATCACCATCGGCAAGGGGTCGACCATTGGTGGCAATGTGTGGCTGACCCGCAGTGTGCCAGCGCAAAGCAACATCACCCAGGCCAATCTACAGTTGGATTGCCAGGACAAGAACTGACTCGCAACAGCGCCGCCTGTTCCGGCATTATCGCGGAACAGGCAGGCGCCGATCAGCGCCCAGGTTCGCATTGAAATTCGATCCATGTTTAACTTGAACGCTTGTTCAACGAAAACAACGCTGGTCCGCTGCCGGTGTTCAACAGGAGGATTCCTTTGCTGAACCCGTTCATTCCGAACCTCACGTCATTCGACGAGGTGCATGCCCCATGAGTGCACCGACCCCTTCCAACAGCACGATCCGCATGAACCCCCCGGTGTTCTACTTCGCGGCAAGTTTCATCCTCATCTTCGGCCTGGTGGTCATCGCCCAACCGCAAGCGGCGGGCGAATGGTTGCTGGCGGCACAGAACTGGGCGGCCAACACGGTCGGCTGGTACTACATGCTGGCCATGACCCTGTACCTGGTCTTCGTGGTGGTCACCGCCTTGTCTGGTTACGGCAAGATCAAGCTCGGTGCCGACCACGACGAACCCGAGTTCAGCTACCTGTCATGGGCCGGCATGCTGTTCGCCGCCGGTATCAGTATCACGCTGTTCTTCTTCTGCGTTTCCGAACCCCTGACCCACATGCTGCAGCCCCCGCAGGGCGAAGCGGGCACGGCCGAGGCCGGGCGCCAGGCAATGCAGATCCTGTTCTTGCATTGGGGCCTGCATGGCTGGGGCGTGTTCGCCTTCGTCGGCATGGCACTGGCGTACTTCGCCTATCGCCACAACCTGCCACTGGCCCTGCGTTCGGCGCTGTACCCGCTGATCGGCAAGCGCATCAACGGGCCGATCGGCTATGCGGTGGACGGCTTCGGCATCATCGCCACGGTGTTCGGCCTGGGCGCCGACATGGGCTTCGGCGTGCTGCACCTGAACGCAGGCCTCGACTACCTGTTCGGCATCAGCCATAGCCAGTGGGTGCAGGTCATCCTCATCGCCTTGATGATGGGCGCGGCGGTAGCAGTGGCGGTCGCCGGGGTGGAGAAGGGCGTGCGGGTGATGAGTGACATCAACCTGTTCCTCGCCTGCGCGCTGCTGCTGTTCGTGCTGTTCGCCGGGCCTACACAGCACCTGTTCAACACCCTGATCCAGAACCTCGGCGATTACCTGGGCGCCTTGCCACGCAAAAGCTTCGACGTTTACGCCTATGGCGACAACCGCGACTGGCTGGGTGGCTGGACGGTGTTCTATTGGGCCTGGTGGATTGCCTGGGCGCCGTTCGTGGGGCTGTTCATCGCCCGTATTTCGCGTGGCCGCACCATCCGCGAGTTCGTCTTCGGGGTGCTGTTGATTCCGTTGGGCTTCACCCTGGCGTGGATGTCGATCTTCGGCAACAGCGCGCTGGACCAGGTCATCAATCACGGCATGACCGCCCTTGGCCAGTCGGCCCTGGACGACCCGTCGATGACCCTGTACCTGCTGCTGGAAACCTACCCGTGGAGCAAGACGGTGATCGCCGTCACGGTGTTCATCAGCTTCGTGTTCTTCGTCACCTCGGCCGACTCGGGCACGGTGGTGCTGTCGACCTTGTCGGCCAAGGATGGTGGCGCTGACGAGGACGGCCCGAACTGGCTGCGGATCTTCTGGGGCGCGATGACTGCGCTGATCACCAGCAGCCTGCTGTTCGCCGGCAGCATCGATTCGCTCAAGTCGGCGGTGGTGCTGACCTCACTGCCGTTCTCGCTGATCTTGCTGTGCATGATGTGGGGGCTGCACAAGGCGTTTTACCTGGAGTCGCAGCGCCAGATCGCGCAGATGCACTCGTTGGCACCGTTCGCGCAATCGCGCCGCGGCCGTGGTGGCTGGCGCCAGCGCCTGAGCCAGGCCGTGCACTTCCCGTCACGCGATGAGGTGTACCGCTTCATGGACGACGTGGTGCGCCCGGCGATTGCCGAGGTGCGTGAAGTGTTCGAGCAGAAGGGCTTGGTGCTGGTGACCCAGGATGACCCGAGCCATGACAACGTCAGCCTGAAGGTGGGCCATGGCGAGGAGCAGCCGTTCATCTACCAGGTGCAGATGCGCGGTTACTTCACGCCGTCGTTCGCCCTGGGTGGGTTGGGCACGCAGGATCTGAAGAACCGCCGCTATTACCGGGCGGAAGTGTACCTGAGCGAGGGCAGCCAGAATTACGACCTGGTGGGCTACAGCAAGGAGCAGATCATCAACGACATCCTCGACCAGTACGAGCGGCATATGCAGTACCTGCATCTGGTTCGTTAGATCGCCGGGGCCGCTTTGCGGCCCTTTCGCCGGCAAGCCGGCTCCCACAGGGTTTGCAGCGCTGCGGTCTCTGTGAGAGCCGGCTTGCCGGCGATTCGAGGCCAAAGGCCTCGCCCGCCATCATCAGAACGGCGCATCCCCCAGGATGGTCGCCCGGTGCATCACCCGCCGGTTCGGCCGGTAATCATCCACCGCAAAATGCTGGGTCACGCGGTTGTCCCAGAACGCCACGTCATTCTCCTGCCAACGCCAGCGGATGCTGAACTCCGGCCGGGTCGCGTGAGCGAACAGCAGCTTCAGCAGCGCCTCGCTTTCCAGCTCGCTCAGCTCGTTTATCCGCGTGGTGAACCCTTCATTGACGAACAGCGCCTTGCGCCCGCTCACCGGGTGGGTGCGGATTACCGGGTGCGACAACGGCGGGTTGTTGCGCCGGGTCGTTTCCCAGCGCGCCAGGTCTTGCGGCGTGGTGCCAAAACGCTCGAGCGGGAACGACTTGGTAAAATCATGCGTCGCGGTCAGGCCATCGAGCATCGCGCGCAGCGGGGCCGACAGCGCTTCCAGCGCGGCAATGCCGCTGGCCCACAAGGTATCACCGCCGTAGGCCGGCAACTGCTTGGCGCTGAGTACGGCGCCCAGCGCCGGGGTCGGCAGGAAGGTCACATCGGTGTGCCACACGGCGTTGTCGCGCACGTCGGTAACTGCGGTGTCGAGTATCAGCACCTGCGGGGTTTCCGGCACATTGGGATAGATCGGGTGAATGTGCAGGTCGCCGAAGCGTGCGGCAAAACGTGCTTGTTGTTCAGGCGTGATCGGTTGGGCGCGGAAGAACAGCACCTGGTGCTTGAGCAGCGCCTGCTCGATGGCGTCGCGCTGTTCGGCAGTGATCTCGCGGCTGATGTCCACGCCGCTGATCTGCGCGCCGAGGGCCGGGCTGAGTGGGGTAACGGTCAGGCTCATGTCTTTTCTCGTTCCAGGCGCCGGGTTGCCGGCGTAGTCAGTCAGCAATCAGTGGCTTTGCCCGTGCCAGGGCACCAGCTTGCGTTGCAGGGCGCGCAGGCCCATCTCGAGGGCGAAGGCGATCAGAGCAATGAGCAGGATGCCCAGCACCACCACATCGGTGACCAGGAACTGCGACGCCGACTGCACCATGAAGCCCAGGCCGCTGGTGGCGGCGATCAGCTCGGCAGCCACCAGGGTCGACCAGCCGACCCCCAAGCCGATGCGGATACCGGTAAGGATGTCGGGCAGGGCGCTGGGCAGGATCACGTGGCGTATCAGCTGCGCCCTGGTTGCGCCCAGCGACTGCGCGGCGCGCAGCTTGGTCGGGTCGACAGTGCGCACGCCGGTGGCGGTGGCGATGGCAATTGGGGCGAAGATCGCCAGGTAGATCAACAGCACCTTGGACAGCTCGCCGATGCCGCACCAGATGACGATCAGCGGCAGGTAGGCCAGTGGCGGGATCGGCCGGTAGAACTCGATCAGCGGGTCGAGGATGCCGCGGGCGATGCGGTTGTAGCCGATGGCGATCCCGACCGGGATGGCGGTCAGAGTCGCGGCGCCCAGGGCCAGGCCGATGCGGCCCAGGCTTGCGCCCAGGTGCTGCCACAGGCTGGCATCCATATAGCCTTGGGTGAGCAAGGTCCAGGCCCGGGCCAGGATGTCACCGGGCGAGGGCAGGAACAGCGGCTCGATCCAGCCGGCGGCAGTTACCAGCCACCACGCCAGTAGCAGGCAGGCCAGGGTCAGGGTGCTGATCCAGCGGGTGGACAGCTGCCGGCGAGCCTTGACCAGAGGCCGGGCTGGAGTGTCGTGTTTGCCGGCGACCGGCAGATCCAGGCTGCTCATGCGCGCTCCTGCAGGCTTTGGCGTTGGGAGAACACCCGCGCCAGCACATGCTCGCGGGTTTCGATGAAGCGTGGGTCGGACTTGATCGCCCGGGCCGATTCACCGGCGGCATAACGTTGGCCGAAATCCAGTTGCAGGCGCTCGACCACGCGGCCCGGGTTGGGCGCCAGCAGCACCAGCTCGGAGGCAAGGAACACGGCTTCTTCGATGTCGTGGGTAATCAGGAACACTGGCTTGGCGGTGCGCTGCCAGACCTGCAGCAGCAGTTCCTGCATCTGCTCGCGGGTGAACGCGTCGAGTGCGCCGAACGGTTCGTCCATCAGCAATACCCGTGGGTCGGCCGCCAGGGCGCGGGCCAGGCCTACCCGTTGCTTCTGGCCACCGGACAATTGCCAGATACGCCGCTCGCCAAAGCCTTCCAGGTCAACCAGCGCCAGCATCTCGCGGGCCTTGGCCTCGCGCTGGGCACGGGGCACGCCGGCCAGCTCGAGGCCGAAGGCGACATTGCCCAGCACGTTCTGCCAGGGCAGCAGGGCATCGTCCTGGAACACCACGCCGCGCTCGGCACCGGGGCCTTGCACGGGCACGCCGTCGAGGGTGATGCGCCCGCCGCTGGGGGCGACGAAGCCGGCAATCAGGTTGAGCAGCGAGGTCTTGCCGCTGCCCGACGGCCCAAGGGCCACCAGCAGCTGGCGTGGCCCAAGGCTCAGGTTGATGTCGGCCAGCACCGGGGTGCTGGCGCCAGGGTACTGTGCGCTGATGCGCTCCAGTTCAAGCAAGGCCATGACGGGCTCCGGATCAGTTTGGAAGGAACTTGTCGCTGACGTACGGCGAGTAGTCCGGCAGCACGGCTTCGACCTTGCCTTGCTGCTTGAGGAATGCGGCGGTATCGGTCAGTGCCTGGGTAGTGGGCGCACCCAGGGCGTTGGCCTGGTCGGCAGCCAGCGGGTAGACGTTGCCTTCCAGCAGCAGCGGAATGTCGCTGGCCTTGGCGCCGGACAACTTGACCAGCTTGTCTACGTTGCCCTTGTCGGCCAGCCAGGCTTTCGGGTCCTTGCGGTAGTCGGCGTACGCATCGAGGGTGACCTTGGCAAAGGCCTTGACCACTTCCGGGTGCTTCTCGGCGAAGTCCTTGCGCACGATCCAGGCGTCGAAGGTCGGTGCGCCTTTCTTGGCCAGGTCGCCCGAAGTGATCAGTACCTTGCCGTTTTCCTTGGCCACGCCCAGGGCCGGGTCCCAGACGTAGGTGGCGTCGATGTCACCGCGCTTCCAGGCAGCGATGATCGCCGGTGGCGCGAGGTTGAGGATCTGTACCTTGGACGGGTCGATGTTCCAGCTCTTCAGGGCGGCCAGCAGGCTGTAGTGGCCGGTGGAAACGAATGGCACGGCGACCTTCTTGCCGATCAGGTCTTGCGGGGTCTTGATGCTGTCGCGGGCTACCAGCGCCTCGCCAGCGCCAATCTGGGTGGCGATGAGGAAGGTCTCGACCGGCAGTTTGCGGGTGGCGGCAGCGGCCAGCGGGCTGGAACCGAGGTAACCGATTTGCACGTCGCCGCTGGCCACGGCGGTGATCACATCTGCGCCGTTATCGAACTTGCGCCAGTCAATGCTGGCGTTGCTGGCTTTTTCGTAGTCGCCATCGACCTGGGCCACCTTGGCCGGGTCGACAGTGGTCTGGTAGGCGACGGTCAGGTCAGCGGCCTGTGCGAACCAGCTGGTGCCGGCGAGGGTCAGGGCGGCGAACAGGCGCAGCGGAGCATGCGGGATCATGGTTGAACCTCTCGTCAGGCAATGTGTGTGTTGGATGGCGAGAAGACTAGATGATCTAAGAAATCGAAAATAAATAACTTTTTAGAATTAGCTTAGGAGCCAAAAGCTTTAAGCCCTCTAGCCCCGTGGCGGGCAGTGGCGAAACCCGAAGCGGCTGCTAGGCTTTTTCCGTTTTACAGAACGATGAGGAATAAGGTTATGAGCAAACGTTTGCAAATAACCTAAAGCTATGAAGGATGCTTGCCGATACAGCTTTTGGCAGTAAAGGTTCCGACCATATTCCGTAAAAATCTTACAAATTAATAAAACGGTCATTTTGGATTTATAGGATTGTCATTATCCTGTAGCGCAGGGGGGCTTAGACCAAAGTAGTGAAATGTTCGGTAACGATTGACTTACCGGTCACTCTTTGGGACTAAATCGCCAATCCACGGTGAGAGGGGCAAAAGATCCCACCGCCAGAGATACACAAAAATTAGAACGTAGAGGAGCAAAACATGTACAAGTCCAGCCTGGCTCTGGCCGTGGCACTGGGGGTTCTCGCCCAGCAAGCAGGCGCTGCCGGTTTCGTTGAGGACAGCAAACTGTCGCTCAGCTCGCGCACCATGTACTTCAACGATGACAACCGTGAAGGGGGCGCTGACAACCGTGAGTCGGGTCAGGGCTTCAAGCTCGACTACCTCTCCGGTTTCACCCAAGGCACCGTTGGATTCGGCGTCGATGTACAGGCTCTCTGGGGTATTCACCTCGATGGCGGTCGCGGCAAGCACCCGAATACCAGCACCTTCTTCCCGAGCGACACCGATGGTTCCGCTGTGAGCCAGTGGGCCCGTATCGGTGGTAACGCCAAGGCTCGCTTCTCCAAAACCGAGGCCCACTTCGGTAGCGCGCTAGCACCGAACCTGCCGATCCTGGTCTCCAACGATGGTCGTCTGCTGCCGCAAACCTTTGAAGGTGGCACCATTCAGTCGAAAGAAATCGACAACCTGACTATCAACGCTGGCCAGCTGACCCATGCCATGGGCCGTGCTTCGAGCAACCGCACCGGCCTCTCGGTTAACGGTGCGACTGCTGACAGCAACAAATTCATCTACGGCGGCCTGGACTACAAGCTCACGCCAGACCTGACACTGCAGTACTACTACTCGAACCTGAAAGACTTCTACAAACAGCACTTCCTGGGTGCTACCCACGTATTCAAGATTGCCGACGATCAATCGTTCAAAACTGACCTGCGTTATTTTGACAGCAGCAGTGACGGCAAGAACGGTCCAGGCGAGTACAGCTTCAACAACAACGGTGGCTATCGCAAGAACAATGGTGAGGTCGACAACAAGACCTGGTCTGCCATGTTCACCTACACCTTGGGTGGCCATGCGTTGATGCTGGGCCACCAGCAGGTGAGCGATGATGGCGGCTTCGTCTGGCTTAACCAGGGTTCGGTTACCGATAGCAATGGCCGTCCCGAAGGCGCTGGCGGCGCCAGCTTCTACCTGTTCACCGACAGCATGATCAACCAGTTCGCCCGTGCGGGTACCAACACCACCTTTGGTCAGTACAGCTATGACTTCGCTCGCGTGGGAGTGCCTGGCCTGAAGGCTTCGGTTGCTTATCTGCGCGGTACCGACATCCGTAACTTCTCTGGTAACGGTACTTACCATGAGTGGGAGCGCGACGCCCGTATCGACTATGTCATTCAGGAAGGCACCCTCAAGGGCTTGGGCGCCAGCCTGCGTCACGGTGTGTACCGCGGTGAGGGTGAGGCTCCCGTCGACAAAGATCAGACGCGCTTCATCGTGAACTACACTTACAATTTCATGTAAGCCGTAGCTGATCAGAAGCCTCGCCCAGTGCGAGGCTTTTTTGTGCCTGTAATTTCGTATGCCTAAAGGTTATAAATAAATCAGTATTTATTCTTTTTGTTTTGCATCGGAAGCAGGCACATTGAACCCACAAGGCCAGAACACAGCACAGGAGCCGCATCCCATGAGCCTCAAACTCGGCGACATCGCCCCCGATTTTGCGCAGGATTCCAGCGAAGGCAAGATCCACTTCCACGAATGGCTCGGCAACAGCTGGGGTGTGCTGTTCTCCCACCCGGCGGACTTTACCCCGGTGTGCACCACCGAGCTGGGCCTTACCGCCAAGCTCAAGGACGAATTCGCCAAGCGTGGGGTCAAGGCCATCGCGCTGTCGGTGGACCCGGTCGACTCGCACCACAAGTGGATCGAGGACATCAACGAGACCCAGAACACCGTGGTCAACTTCCCGATCATCGCCGACGCCGACCGCAAGGTGTCCGACCTGTACGACCTGATCCACCCGAACGCCAGCGACACCCTGACCGTGCGCTCGCTGTTCGTCATCGACCCCAACAAAAAGGTGCGCCTGACCATCACCTACCCGGCCAGTACCGGGCGCAACTTCAACGAAATCCTGCGGGTGATCGACTCGCTGCAGCTGACCGACAACCACAAGGTCGCCACCCCTGGTAACTGGCAGGACGGTGACGAGGTGGTGATCGTGCCTTCGCTCAAAGATGAGGAAGAGATCAAGCAGCGCTTCCCCAAAGGTTACCGGGCGGTCAAACCCTATCTGCGCCTGACCCCGCAACCTAACCGTTAAAGAATTCTCGTTGCATTGCTCTTAGCCATAGCAGGGATATTCGGGCCGTTTCGACGGC
This sequence comes from Pseudomonas sp. NPDC012596, assembly GCF_042902325.1. Lineage (NCBI taxonomy): Bacteria > Pseudomonadati > Pseudomonadota > Gammaproteobacteria > Pseudomonadales > Pseudomonadaceae > Pseudomonas > Pseudomonas sp. NPDC012596. Next base: position 369,424 of record NZ_JBIBEB010000002.1, read on the forward strand.
CCTTTTTTATGCCGGAACAAAACGTGTGGCCTTCTTCGCGGATAAGCCCGCTCTCATAGAACGAACGCTAACTTACTGATCTGGCGGGGGACCCTGTAGGAGCGGCTTCAGCCGCGAACACCGGCGAAGCTGGTGCCATCCACTGCGGCGCCTGCTTCGCGGCTGAAGCCGCTCCCACAGGGTATGCGGCGCGCTCGCGGGCTTTGTTCTCTGCGCGTTTGCGCAATACCTGTGGGATTGGGCTCACCCGCGAATAGGCCTTCACGGATAAAGATAAAAATGGAATAAACAAATGAAAAAATATGATTTCTAGATATATATAGCAGCTGTTAATGTCATCTCCAACAGAACACAAGGAAGCGCTTGAATGCTGGTCGTCTCAATCGGTGGTAGCCCAAGTCAACGTTCACGCTCCGGCGTGCTGCTCGAGCGCTCGCGCCAGTGGCTGCAGGACCGTGGCGTCGAGGTGGTGACTTTCCAGGTACGAGACTTTCCTGCCGAGGACCTGCTGCATGCACGCTTCGACAGCCCGCAGGTGCAGCACTTCCAGCAACTGGTTGCCCAGGCCGATGGCCTGATCGTTGCCACCCCGGTGTACAAGGCGTCGTTCGCCGGTGCACTGAAGACCTTGCTCGACCTGCTGCCCGAACGCGCCCTGGCTCACAAGATCGTGCTGCCAATCGCCACCGGCGGCAGCATCGCCCACATGCTGGCGGTGGATTACGCGTTAAAACCGGTGCTGTCGGCACTCAAGGCGCAAGAGACCCTGCAAGGGATCTTCGCCGACGACAGCCAGATCGCCTACGGAGAAGGCGCCAGGCCGGCACAGTTGGTACCCGCTCTGGAAGAGCGCTTGCAGGACTCGCTGGAAACGTTCCACGTAGCCCTGGCCCGCCGGCCGCGCCCCGTGGAACCCGGCGTACTCAACGAACGCCTGATCAGTGCCCGCTGGAGCATCTGACCCGGTAACAACGGCTTTATCGCGTCATCCACCTTACTCGCCCGTCAACGAGGCAAGCAGGTGCAACCCGAACCTCATTCGCACAGGAGAGCGCCATGCGCACAGTCTTCTTGCGTCGCGGTCTGGTCGCCCTGTTTGCGGCGGCTGTGTCCTTCGGCGCCATTACCCAAGCCCAGGCCGAAGGCCTGCGCATCGGTTATCAGAAATACGGCACCCTGGTGCTGCTCAAGGCCAAAGGCACGCTGGAGAAGCGCCTGGCCGAGCAGGGCATCCAGGTGCAGTGGACAGAATTCCCCGGTGGCCCACAGCTGCTTGAAGGCCTGAACGTCGGCTCCATCGACTTTGGCGTTACCGGCGAGACCCCGCCGGTGTTCGCTCAGGCTGCTGGCGCCGACCTGCTCTATGTCGCCTACGAGCCGCCAGCGCCGCACAGCGAAGCGATCCTGGTGCCGAAGGGCTCGGCCATCCAGTCGGTGAAAGAACTCAAAGGCAAGAAAGTCGCCCTCAACAAAGGTTCGAACGTTCACTACCTGCTGGTCCGCGCCCTGGAAGACGCCGGCCTCAAGTACAGCGATATACAGCCGGTCTACCTGCCCCCATCCGATGCCCGCGCTGCCTTCGAGCGTGGCAGCGTCGATGCCTGGGTGATCTGGGACCCGTACCAGGCCGCAGCCGAACAGCAACTGCAGGCGCGCACCCTGCGTGACGGCAAGAACCTGGTCGATAACCACCAGTTCTACCTTGCCACCCGCAACTACGCGACGCAGCACCCGGCAGTGATCAACACCCTGATCGAAGAAGTGCGTGCCGTGGGCGAGTGGTCCCAGGCCAACCCGCAGCAAGTCACCGACCAGGTAGCGCCGCTGCTCGGCCTGCCTGCCGACATCACCCTCACCTCGGTCAAACGCCAAGGCTACGGTGCTGCGCCGTTGACCCCAGAGGTGGTGGCTGCACAGCAGAAAATCGCCGACACCTTCCAGGCGCTCAAGCTGATACCCAAGCCACTGAGCATCAAGGACGTGATCTGGACACCCCCGGCCAAGGTCGCTAGCGCGCCTTGATTGATTCGCCTGTGCCGGGGCGCCACCCCGGTTCGAGCCACCCTTGAGGAGACAACTCCAATGAGCCTTAATATTTTCTGGTTCCTGCCAACCCACGGTGACGGCAAGTACCTGGGCACTTCCGACGGCGCCCGTGCGGTTGACCACGGTTACCTGCAGCAGATCGCTCAGGCCGCCGACCGCCTCGGGTTTGGTGGGGTGCTGATCCCTACCGGGCGTTCCTGCGAGGATTCCTGGCTGGTCGCAGCGTCGCTGATCCCCGTGACCCAGCATCTGAAATTCCTGGTGGCCCTGCGCCCAGGCATCATTTCGCCGACCGTAGCGGCCCGCCAGGCCGCTACCCTGGACCGTCTGTCAAACGGCCGTGCGCTGTTCAACCTGGTGACCGGTGGCGACCCGGACGAGCTGGCCGGCGACGGGCTGCACCTCAATCACCAGGAACGCTACGAAGCCTCGGTGGAGTTCACCCGTATCTGGCGCAAGGTGCTGGAAGGTGAAAACGTCGACTACGACGGCAAGCACATTCAGGTAAAGGGCGCCAAACTACTCTACCCGCCGATCCAGCAGCCCCGTCCGCCACTGTATTTCGGCGGCTCGTCCGAAGCCGCACAGGACCTGGCCGCCGAGCAGGTCGAGCTGTACCTGACCTGGGGTGAGCCACCCGCAGCCGTTGCCGAGAAGATCGCCCAGGTGCGCGAAAAAGCTGCCGCACAAGGCCGCGAAGTGCGCTTCGGTATCCGCCTGCATGTGATCGTGCGCGAAACCAACGAAGAAGCCTGGGCCGCCGCTGATCGCCTGATCTCGCACCTGGACGATGAAACCATCGCCCGTGCCCAGGCCTCGCTGGCGCGCTTCGACTCGGTGGGCCAGCAGCGCATGGCCGCCCTGCACGGCGGCAACCGTGACAACCTGGAAGTCAGCCCCAACCTGTGGGCGGGTGTCGGCCTGGTACGTGGCGGCGCCGGTACCGCGCTGGTCGGCGATGGCCCGACCGTCGCAGCACGGGTCAAGGAGTACGCGGACCTGGGCATCGATACCTTTATCTTCTCCGGTTACCCGCACCTGGAAGAGTCCTACCGCGTCGCCGAACTGCTGTTCCCGCACCTCGACGTGCAGCGCCCGGAGCAACCGAAAACCGGTGGCTACGTGAGCCCGTTCGGCGAGATGGTGGCCAACGATATCCTGCCCAAGTCCGTGTCGCAGAGCTGAGGAGCGGGCCATGAGTCGTGCAACTTCCTCCACCCTGACCCAGCGCCTGGCGCCATGGGCGCTGCCGGTGCTGCTGCTGGCAGCCTGGCAGCTGGCGGTCAGCGCTGGCTGGCTGTCCACGCGCATCCTGCCAGCGCCTAGCGCAGTGGTGACTGCCGGCGTCGAGCTGGTGCGCAGTGGCGAAATCTGGACCCACCTGGCCATCAGTGGCTGGCGTGCCGGCCTAGGTTTCGTGATCGGCGGCAGCATTGGCCTGGTGCTGGGCTTCATCACTGGCCTGTCGAACTGGGGCGAACGCCTGCTCGACAGCTCGGTGCAGATGATTCGTAACGTGCCGCACCTGGCGCTGATCCCGCTGGTGATCCTGTGGTTCGGTATCGACGAGTCGGCGAAGATTTTCCTGGTCGCGCTGGGCACGTTGTTCCCGATCTACCTGAATACCTACCACGGTATTCGCAACGTCGACCCCGCCTTGGTGGAAATGGCCCGCAGCTATGGGCTGTCCGGCTTCGGCCTGTTCCGCCAGGTGATCCTGCCAGGTGCATTGCCCTCGATTCTGGTGGGCGTGCGCTTTGCCTTGGGCTTCATGTGGCTGACCTTGATCGTGGCAGAGACCATTTCGGCCAATGCCGGTATCGGTTACCTGGCGATGAATGCCCGTGAGTTCCTGCAAACCGATGTGGTGGTTTTGGCCATCGTTCTGTACGCCGTGCTTGGCAAGCTCGCCGACCTCGCCGCCCGCGGCCTGGAGCGTGTGTGGCTGCGCTGGCACCCGGCTTATCAAGTTGCCAGGAAGGAGGGCGCATGACCGTGCTCAAGGAACAACCGCCACGCCTGCTGCGTGGCATCCCCCTGGCATCCAATGGCCTGCGCAAAACCTTCGGCCAGCGTGAAGTGCTCAAGGGCATCGACCTGCACATCCCCGCCGGCCAGTTCGTCGCCATCGTTGGCCGCAGTGGCTGCGGCAAGAGCACATTGCTGCGCTTGCTGGCTGGGCTCGACCAGCCCAGCGCCGGTGAACTGCTGGCAGGTGCTGCGCCATTGGTCGAAGCCCGCGAGGAAACGCGGCTGATGTTCCAGGACGCCCGGCTGCTGCCGTGGAAAAAGGTGATCGACAACGTCGGCCTGGGCCTGGCTGGCAACTGGCGCCCGCGTGCGCTGGACGCGTTGGAGGCGGTTGGCCTGGCTGATCGCGCCAATGAGTGGCCGGCAGCACTGTCCGGTGGCCAGAAGCAGCGTGTAGCGCTGGCCCGGGCACTGATCCACCAGCCACGCCTGTTGCTGCTCGATGAGCCACTGGGTGCCCTGGATGCGCTGACCCGGATCGAGATGCAGCAACTGATCGAACGCCTCTGGCGTCAGCACGGGTTCACCGTGCTGCTGGTCACCCACGACGTCAGCGAGGCGGTGGCTGTGGCTGACCGGGTGATCCTGATCGAAGACGGCGAGGTCGGGCTCGACCTCACTGTTGACCTGGCACGGCCAAGGGCGCGTGGTTCGCACCGCCTGGCTGCGCTGGAAAGCGAAGTGCTCAACCGTGTTCTGTCGGTACCGGGTACTGCGCCCGAGCCGGACCCTGTAGCCCCTCTGCCCACGCAACTGCGTTGGGCGCACTGAAAAACTCACTTACCAGACTGAAGCCAAAGAGAAGGAATCAAGCCATGACTATCAAAGCGATCAACGTCCGCAACCAGTTCAAAGGCACCGTGAAAGAAATCCTCGAAGGCCCGGTACTGTCGGAAATCGACGTACAGACCGCCTCCGGTATCGTCACCTCTGTGATCACCACCCGTTCGGTGAAAGAGCTGGAGCTGCAAGTGGGCAGTGAAGTGATTGCGTTCGTGAAGTCGACCGAAGTGTCTATCGCCAAGCTGTGATTAACGTGGCCCATGGGGCTGCTTTGCAGCCCAATCGCCGGCAAGCCAGCTCCCACAGGTACTGCACAGGTTTCAAGCCTTGTGTCGTACCTGTGGGAGCTGGCTTGCCGGCGATGAGGCCTTCAAGTCTGACGCTTGGCTAAAAACGGCGGCAGGTACAACCCTAGATACGCCTCGAACACCCGCTTGCCTTCTTCGGCCATGCGCGGAGTGATCGCCTCATGTAACTGCACCGAGCGCGCATACACCCGGTCGCTCAGCTCCATGGCCAACGCGAACACATCCACATCCGCAGGCATCACCGGTAACCTGAAGTGCTGGTCGAACAGCTTGTGCATCAGGTCGCCCAGTTCCATATCGTGCTGCCGATCGGCCTGCACTACTTCGCTCAGGCCATGCTGCGCCAAAATCAACTGTCGCGCCGCAGCATCCCCGTTGTAGATGTCGAGCATGCGCTGCTCGATCAGTCGCGAAAGCTCGTGCCAGGTCGTCAGCGTGCTGCTGTCTATCGGAGCGCTTAGTGCTTCGCGAAAGGCCCGATGCACATCGGCGGTCAACGCTTCGAGCAAGGCTGGCACGCTGGCGAAGAAGTGGTACACCGACGAAGGCGGGATCTGCGCCCGCTCAGCCACGCTGTAGATAGACAACGCCGCCACCCCTTGCTCGGCCAACAGCTCGCGCGCTGCCGCCAGGATCGCTTCGATCCTGGCCTGGCTGCTGGCGCGGGGCTTGCGCGGGGAGGCGGTGCGGCTCATCAGTTGCTGATCGCCAGGATGCTGGCCTGGTAGGCGCCGACGAACAGGTCGAAGTCGCCGACTTCTTGCTGTTCCAGGCGCGACTGCTCGGCCAGCGAGTTGCGGGCGAGGGTTTCGAAGGCCTGTTGACGCTCGGCGGGCAGTGGCTGCTCACGGAAGGTCTCGGCGTGGTTCTGGCTTTGGCGCAGGGAGAACTCGATGAAGCTTTCTTCGTGTTCGGCCATGCGTGCCAGCACCTGGGCCGATGGCGTCAGCGAGGCATCATCGACCTTGGCCTGCTGCGCCTCCAGGGCCTTGGCGTGTTCATCACCTCCCTGGGCGCGGTCAAGCAACTCGGCCAGCTGGCCGATGCGGCCGATCAACTCGGTGGCCCAGGCTTTCAACTCGATCGGCTCGCCGTTACGGTGCAGCTTGAGGTCCGGGCGACGGCCTTCCTTGACCACGGTCAGGAAGTTGTCGGTGCACTGGCCGCACTCGCCGTTGTCCAGTTGCGGGCTGTCGTCCAGGGCACAGAGCAGCAAGAACGCATCGAGGAAGCGCGCTTCGGTCAGGTCGATGCCCACCGGCAGGAACGGGTTGATGTCCAGGCAGCGCACTTCGACATACTGCACGCCGCGCGAGGTCAGGGCCTGGATCGGCCGCTCGCCGGTGTAGGTGACGCGCTTGGGGCGGATGTTCGAGTAGTACTCGTTTTCGATCTGCAGGATGTTGGTGTTCAGCTGCACCCACTCGCCATCCACGTGCGTGCCGACTTCAACATAGGGCGGGTAGGGCGTGCCAACGGCCTTGCGCAGGCTGTCGGTATAGCTGGCCAGGTTGTTGTAGCAGGGCGTGAGGCCGGCCTGGGCGTTGCTCTGGTAACCCAGGTCACTCATGCGCAGGCTGGTGGCGTACGGCAGGTACAGGGTGTCGGGGTCCAGTTCTTCGAGCTGGTGCGGGCGGCCCCGCAGGAAGCCCTTGTCCAGCGCCGGCGAGGCACCGAACAGGTACATCAGCAGCCAGCTGTAACGGCGGAAGTTGCGGATCAGGGCAATGTAGGCCGAAGACTGGAAGTCACGGTCGTCTTCAGTGCTGCCTTCGGCCTCGCGCAGCAGTGGCCACAGTGCCTCTGGCAACGAGAAGTTGTAGTGGATACCGGCGATGCACTGCATGGTGCGGCCGTAACGCAGGGCCAGGCCCTTGCGGTAGACGTGCTTGAGCTTGCCGATGTTCGAGGTGCCGTACTCGGCGATCGGGATATCTTCCTCGGCCGGCAGCGTGCACGGCATCGACGGGCTCCACAGGTATTCGTCGCCCAGCTTGCTGTAGACGAAACGGTGGGTCTGCTCGAGGCTTTCGAGCACCTTGGCCGGGTCGGGCAAGGCTGGGGTGATGAACTCCAGCAGCGACTCGGAATAGTCGGTAGTGATCTGCTCGTTGGTCAGCGCCGAACCCAAGGCCTCAGGATGCGGGGTCTGGGCCAGGCGACCTTCAGGGGTCACGCGCAGGCATTCGCGCTCAATACCGTGCAGGCACTGCTTGAGCAGGGGGAGATTGGCGCCGAGCAGGCTCAGGCGGCGGTTGAGGAGGTCGCTCAAGATGGATTCCTTCACGCATCAGTCGCCCCAATATGGGGGTAGAGTTGACGGTCTACAAGGGTAGGAAGAAAGGAACTGGCGTTGTCGCCTGGTTTACGCGGTTTCGGCAGTGCCAGCGCACTGCCGAAAAATACCGCAGATACCGCTTGGTGAGCTAGAGAACGGCGAAGGTTCCCTGCGCTTTTGCCACCAGCTTGTCGCCTTGGACTACGTCGGCGTCGACCACCAGAGTGCGGCGCCCGGCATGCAGCACGCGGGCCGTGCACACGACCTCGCCGTCACTGACGGCGCGCATGTAGTTGATCTTGCATTCGATGGTCACGCTCTGCTGGTCGAAGCCATGGCTGGCCGAGCAGGCCAAGCCCATGGCGATGTCCACCAGGCTGAAGATGGCGCCGCCGTGCAGCTTTTGGCCGCGGTTGCGCAGGTGTGGCTCGAGCGCCAGGGCAACCTCGGCAACACCTGTGTCCAGGCGTTGCACGCGGCAGCCGAGGAGCTGGCTGTAGGCGCTTTGCACCAGCTCTTGGGGGATTTCCATCACTTCTTCTTCAGCTGTTTGGCGTTGGCGAACAGCGAAGCCATGGCGTTGTTGGCTGGGGCGGCGGTCGCGGTTTCACGCTGGCGCGGCGCCTGCTGCTGGCGGTTGCCGCCGTTGCCGCGGTTGCCGCCACGGTTGCCTTCGACCTTCTCGCCCGGGGTGTCGCTCATGCGCATGGACAGGCCCACGCGTTTGCGCGGGATGTCCACTTCCATGACCTTGACCTTGACCACGTCACCGGCCTTGACCGCTTCACGCGGGTCTTTGATGAACTTCTCCGACAGCGCCGAGATGTGCACCAGGCCGTCCTGGTGTACGCCGATGTCGACGAAGGCACCGAAGTTGGTGACGTTGGTGACCACACCTTCGAGGATCATGCCGGGCTCCAGGTCCTTGAGGTCTTCGACGCCGTCCTGGAAGGTGGCGGTCTTGAACTCGGGGCGAGGGTCGCGGCCAGGTTTGTCCAGCTCTTGCAGAATGTCGGTGACGGTCGGCAGGCCAAAGCTCTCGTCGGTGAATTTCTTCGGGTCGAGGCGTTTGAGGAAGGCACTGTCGCCGATCAGCGAACGGATATCGCGGTCGGTGTCGGCGGCAATGCGCTGCACCAGCGGGTAAGCCTCAGGGTGAACGGCCGAGGCGTCCAGCGGGTTGTCGCCGTTCATCACGCGCAGGAAGCCTGCGGCCTGTTCGAAGGTTTTCTCGCCCAGGCGGCTGACTTTCTTCAGCGCTGCGCGGGTGGCGAACGGGCCGTTGGCGTCGCGGTGGGCGACGATGTTCTGCGCCAGGGTCGCGTTGAGGCCAGAGATGCGGGTCAGCAGCGCCACGGAAGCGGTGTTGACGTCCACGCCCACGGCGTTCACGCAGTCCTCGACCACGGCGTCCAGGCCGCGCGCCAGCTTGAGCTGGGACACGTCATGCTGGTACTGGCCGACACCGATGGATTTCGGGTCGATCTTCACCAGCTCGGCCAGCGGGTCCTGCAGGCGGCGGGCAATCGACACGGCGCCCCGGATCGACACGTCCAGGTCGGGGAATTCACGGGCCGCCAGTTCCGATGCGGAGTACACCGAAGCACCGGCTTCGGAGACCATGATCTTGGTGATCTTCAGTGCTGGGTATTTTTTAACCAATTCGGCGATCAGCTTGTCGCTTTCACGGCTGGCGGTGCCGTTGCCGATGGCGATCAGCTCGACCGAATGCTTGGCACACAGGGCGGCGAGGACCGAAAGGGTACGGTCCCAGTCGTTGCGTGGGGCGTGCGGGTACACCGTGGCCGTGTCCAGCAGCTTGCCGGTGGCATCCACCACCGCCACCTTGCAGCCGGTACGCAGGCCCGGGTCGAAGCCCAGGGTGGCACGCGGGCCGGCCGGGGCGGCCAACAGTAAGTCGTGCAGGTTGTGAGCGAAGACGTTGATCGCCTCGCCTTCGGCGTTGTCACGCAGCTCGCCGAACAGGTCGGTTTCGAGGTGGGTGTACAGCTTGACCTTCCAGGTCCAGCGCACCACTTCGCCCAGCCACTTGTCAGCCGGGCGGTTGCGGTTTTCCACGCCGAAGTGGCCGCCGATCATCACTTCGCACGGGTGCAGGGTGCCCGGCAGCTCTTCGCCGACCTTCAGCGATGCGCTCAGCACGCCTTCGTTGCGGCCACGGAAGATCGCCAGGGCGCGATGGGAAGGGCAGTTGCGCAGCAGTTCGTCGTGGGCGAAGTAATCGCGGAACTTCGCGCCTTCTTCCTCCTTGCCGGCTACCAAGCGGGCGCTGAGCACCGCTTCCTGCTTGAGGAAGTTGCGTAGCTTGTCGAGCAGGGCGGCGTCTTCGGCGAAGCGCTCCATGAGGATGTACTTGGCACCTTCCAGCGCTGCCTTGACGTCGGCCACGCCTTTTTCGGCGTCGACGAAGCGCGCGGCTTCGCTTTCCGGGGTGAGTTGCGGGTCGTTGAACAAGCCATCGGCCAGCGCGCCGAGGCCGGCTTCCAGGGCAATCTGGCCCTTGGTACGGCGCTTCTGCTTGTACGGCAGGTAGAGGTCTTCGAGGCGGGTCTTGGTATCGGCCAGCTTGATCTCGCGGGCCAGCTCCGGGGTCAGTTTGCCCTGTTCCTCGATGCTGGACAGGATGCTGGCGCGGCGCTCGTCGAGTTCGCGCAGGTAGCGCAGGCGCTCTTCCAGGTGGCGCAGCTGGGTGTCGTCCAGGCTACCGGTCACTTCCTTGCGGTAACGGGCGATGAAGGGCACGGTCGAGCCTTCGTCCAACAGGCCCACGGCCGCCTCGACCTGCTGCGGGCGTACGCCCAGTTCCTCGGCGATACGGCTGTTGATGCTGTCCATGTAAACCACCTGACATTTGTGAATACGGGGGCTGCAAGGCGCGTGTTTCGCCCGGCGGCGCTGGATGAAAGCCGCGCATTATACCCATCGAGGACGGCTTGCGGTGATGGCGCCAGGCCAGTTGGCCAGGCCGGGAACTGGCGCCGGGGGAAAAATCTGCTAACAATGCTCACGGCACGCGTGGCAATGGCTACGCCATAATGCGCGGCGATATCAGAGGAGTTATTCATGACCGGCACCCCAAACAACGCTGAAGGTGACAAGATTCTCATCGTCGACGACGATCCGGGGCTCAGCAGCCTGCTGGAACGTTTCTTCACCAGCAAGGGGTACCGTGCCCGTGCGGTGCCCAATACCGAACAGATGGACCGCTTGCTGCAGCGCGAAGTGTTCAACCTGGTGGTGCTCGACCTGATGCTGCCGGGTGAAGATGGCCTGTCCGCGTGCAAGCGCCTGCGCCAGTCGAACAACCAGATCCCGATCATCATGCTCACCGCCAAGGGCGACGAACTCAGCCGCATCAAGGGGCTGGAGCTGGGCGCTGACGATTACCTGGGCAAGCCGTTCAACCCGGACGAGCTGATGGCGCGGGTCAAGGCCGTGCTGCGCCGGCAGGCACCGAGCGTGCCGGGCGCCCCGGGCAGCGAGGACGAGTCGGTCACCTTCGGCGATTACGAGCTGTCGCTGGCTACGCGTGAGCTCAAGCGCGGTGAAGAAGTGCACATGCTGACCACCGGCGAGTTCGCCGTGCTCAAGGCGCTGGTCATGCACGCGCGTGAACCGCTCACCCGCGACAAGCTGATGAACCTGGCCCGTGGCCGTGAGTGGGATGCCTTGGAGCGCTCCATCGACGTACAGATTTCGCGCCTGCGCCGCATGATCGAACCGGACCCTTCCAAGCCACGGTATATCCAGACTGTGTGGGGCGTAGGTTACGTCTTCGTGCCGGACGGAAACGCCGGAAAATGAACCCACACCGTCGATGAAAACGCCGCTCTGGTTCCCGCAAAGCTTCTTCGCCCGCACGTTGTGGCTGGTGCTGATCGTCGTCCTGTTCTCCAAGGCGTTGACCCTGGTCTACCTGCTGATGAACGAGGACGTACTGGTCGATCGGCAGTACAGCCACGGTGTAGCGTTGACGCTGCGTGCCTATTGGGCAGCCGATGAGGAAAACCGCGACAAGATTGCCGAAGCCGCAGGCCTGATCCGCGTGACCGGTTCTGGTGTGCCTGAAGGCGAGCAGCACTGGCCTTACAGCGAAATCTATCAGCGGCAGATGCAGGCCGAGCTGGGTGAAGACACCGAGGTGCGCTTGCGCATCCATGCGCCGCCGGCGTTGTGGGTCAACGCGCCGAGCCTGGGCCCAGGTTGGCTGAAAGTCCCTTTGTACCCGCACCCGTTGCGTGGCCAGAAGATCTGGAACGTGCTTGGCTGGTTCCTGGCCATCGGGCTGCTGTCGACCGCCTCGGCGTGGATCTTCGTGCGCCAGCTCAACCAGCCGCTCAAGCGCCTGGTGTTCGCTGCCCGCCAGTTGGGGCAGGGGCGCAGCGTGCGGCTGCCGATCAGCGATACGCCGAGTGAAATGGCCGAGGTGTACCGTGCCTTCAACCAGATGGCCGAGGATGTCGAGCAGGCCGGGCGTGAGCGCGAACTGATGCTGGCCGGTGTGTCCCATGACCTGCGTACGCCGCTGACACGCCTGCGCCTGTCCTTGTCATTGCTCAACAGCGACAACGAGCTGAGCGATGACATGGTCCGCGATATCGAGGACATGGACGCCATTCTCGACCAGTTCCTGGCCTTCATCCGCGATGGCCGTGACGAACCGGTGGAGGAGGTCGACCTGGCCGACCTGGTGCGCGAGGTCGTGGCGCCCTACAACCAGCCAGAGGAGCGGGTACGCCTGTGCCTGGAGCCGATTCCCCCGTTCCCGCTGCGTCGGGTATCGCTCAAGCGCATGCTGGGTAACCTGATCGGCAATGCCCTGCACCACGCTGGCAAAGGGGTCGAGGTGGCCGCCTATGTTTCGGGCGACGAGAGCGCGCCTTACGTGGTGCTCAGTGTGCTTGACCGTGGTGCCGGTATCGACGAGTCGGAGCTGGAGACCATCTTCAACCCGTTCATCCGCGGTGACCGTGCCCGGGGCGGCAAGGGCACCGGGCTGGGCTTGGCGATCGTGAAACGGATCGCGGCGCAGCATGGTGGCAATGTGGAGTTGCGCAACCGCTCAGGCGGCGGGATCGAAGCGCGGGTGAGGTTGCCGTTGGGGCTTTTACTGCCGCGCAATGCTGTGTGATCTGCCCCGGCCCTTTTGCGGCTAAAGCCGCGAGGGGCCGGCACGGTCAACCTCAGCCTTTACCTTTGGTGCGGGTCTGGTTCGGCCCGCCATTCTTCTCCAGATGCTCGATGATCATCCCGGCCACATCCTTGCTGGTGGTCACTTCGATACCTTCCAGGCCCGGTGAGGAGTTCACTTCCATCACCAGCGGGCCGTGGTTGGAACGCAGGATATCTACACCTGCCACACTCAAGCCCATTACCTTGGCTGCACGGATGGCGGTAATCCGCTCTTCAGGTGTGATCTTGATCAGGCTGGCGACCCCGCCCCGATGCAAGTTGGAGCGGAACTCGCCTGGCTTGGCCTGGCGCTTCATCGAGGCAATTACCTTGTCACCCACCACGAAGCAGCGAATGTCGGCACCGCCGGCTTCCTTGATGTACTCCTGAACCATGATGTTCTGCTTGAGGCCCATGAACGCTTCGATCACCGACTCCGCGGCCTGGGTGGTCTCGCATAGCACCACGCCGATGCCCTGGGTGCCCTCGAGCACCTTGATAACCAGGGGCGCGCCGTTGACCATCTGGATCAGGTCGGGGATGTCATCAGGCGAGTGGGCGAAACCGGTAATCGGCAGGCCGATGCCGCGCCGCGACAGCAACTGCAACGAGCGCAGCTTGTCGCGGGAGCGGGCGATGGCCACGGATTCGTTGAGCGGGTAGACGCCCATCATCTCGAACTGGCGCAGCACCGCGCAGCCATAGAACGTCACCGACGCGCCAATGCGCGGAATCACCGCATCGAAGCCTTCCAGTGGCTTGCCGCGGTAATGAATCTGCGGCTTGTGGCTGGCGATGTTCATGTAGGCCCGCAGGGTATCGATCACTACCATTTCGTGGCCACGCTGGGTACCGGCTTCGACCAGGCGGCGGGTGGAATACAGACGCGGATTGCGCGACAGCACAGCGATCTTCATGCAGCACCTGTGACAGGGGAAAGGGTGGCCGGAAAGGCCGGTTTGTCTTGCACGTACTTGAGCCCCGGGTTGACCACCAGCTGCCCATGGATAAGCGCCTTGGAGCCGAGCAACAGGCGGTAGCGCATGCTCTTGCGGCAGGCCAGGGTAAATTCCACTTGCCACACGCGGTCGCCCAGCGCCAACGGGGTGCGGATCACGTAACGGGTCTGGGCGTGGCCATTGGAGCTCTTGATGGTCTTCATGGTGACCAGCGGCGCTTCGCAACGGCGGTGACGCAGTTGCACGATCGAGCCTAGGTGGGCGGTAAAACGCACCCATGGCTCGCCGTCGCGCTCGAAGGGTTCCACCTCTGTGGCGTGCAGGCTGGAGGTGCTGGCCCCTGTGTCGATCTTGGCGCGCAGCCCCGCTACACCGAGGTCGGGCAAGGCGACCCACTCGCGCAGGCCGATCACAGTCAGATGGTCAAATGTCTTCACGAAGCACACCCTGGGGATAAGGTGGTGAACTGTAAGCACGACGGGGACTTTTTGCATCCGTCAGTTACGGTAGTACAGTTCGATGAAAGACAGAATTCGAGGTAACGGGATGGCACAAAAAGGCGAAGAAGACGACAAGGTCCGCCTGGACAAATGGCTATGGGCAGCGCGGTTCTACAAGACTCGCGCGCTGGCCAAGGCGGCGATCGAGAGTGGCAAAGTGCATTGCCGGGGCGAGCGCTGCAAGCCCGGCAAGGAGCCACGTGTAGGCGATGCGTTCGTGCTGCGCACCGGTTTCGATGAGCGCACGGTGGTGGTCAAGGCACTGTCTGCTGTACGCAGGGGGGCACCTGAGGCGCAGGCGTTGTATGAAGAAACCGAAGAAAGTGTGAAGCGCCGCGAGCAGGCCGCAGAGATGCGCAAGGCAGGTGCGATGGGTGTGACGACCGATGGCCGGCCGAACAAGAAACAGCGTCGGCAGATTCACCAGTTGCATGGCAGTTTTGATTGAGCGCGGCCGCGTTGCCGCCAAGCCGGCCCCCACAGAGGATGCGCAGTACTGTGAGATTGCGCAGGTTTTGTAGGCGCTGGCTTGCCGGCGATGGGCTGCAGAGCAGCCCTGATGATTTAGCGGATCACCGCCAATCGCCCGACCAACGGTAGCCTGGCTGCAAACTTGAACATCGGTGCCGTGCAGCGCAGCAGCAACGCGCTGCCCTTCGCCGCCAGTGGCGTATGGCAGCTCCAGCCCAGTGCCAGCACTGCCATCAGCAAACCACCGATGTAGTCATCCTGCCCCCAATGCGCACCCGCCACCAGGCGCGGCAGCATGAACAGGAACGCCAGGCCCCAGATCACCAGATGCTGCACCAGGCGCCGGCTGAACAAGCTCATGAACAGCGCCCAGATCAGCAGCACCGAGGCGTGATCGCCCGGGAAACTCTTGCTGGAACGGTCTTTCAGTTCCCAGGCTTTTTCCAGGTTCGGGTAGTAATCGCTCAGGTGGACAACGTTGTCGAAGACCATCGACGGGCTATCGTGTTGCCAGCCCATTGCATCCACCCACTTGGAAAACACCGCGCGAATCACCACTAACAGGATGAGCGTGACGAGAAAGCCGAAAAAGGCCTCACGCACCTGGCTGGCCTTGAACACCCAGTCACCGCGTATCAGCACGGCCAGCAGGATCAGGCCGACGACGATGTCGAAGGGCCGAAGGCTGCCGACGGTCCAGATGTAGCGCCAGGTGGTGTGGTCGGCCAAGGGCGCATTAAGGCTGTGGAACAGCCATTCGTCGAAAGTCAGGCACAGGATCTGGCCAAAAGGCCATAACCAGAAACACAGTAGAGCGATAGGCAGCAATGTGCAGGCTGCCAAAGGGCCCCAGGACCACCTTGCTTGGAACAGTGGTCGATTGTCCATAAAATACCTCTATTGCCAACGGGAATCGGAGCGCCTTGTGAGCGCTCTGTCACGGGGTCTCGCAAGTGTTCGAAATCCCGTGTAACCATTTTGTCATCATTTTCAGATAGCCAAAACCTATGAGCGATTTGCCAGATACCGATTTCACCCAACGTTTCATCTTCGACGACCGCGATATTCGCGGCGAGTGGGTGGCACTCGATGACAGCTACGCCGCGGTGTTGGCTCGTCATGCCTACCCACAGCCCGTGGCCGCACTGCTCGGCGAATTGATGGCCGCCACCTCGCTGCTGGTTGGCGCCATGAAGTTCGACGGCCTGCTGGTGTTGCAGGCGCGCTCGGCTGGGCCGATCCCGCTGTTGATGGTGGAGTGCTCGAGCGAGCGCGCCATCCGCGGCATGGCGCGTTATGAAGCGGACCAGATCCCTGAAGAAGCGACGCTGGCGCAGTTGATGCCGGACGGCCACCTCACCCTGACCATCGACCCGGTCAAGGGCCAGCGCTATCAGGGTACTGTCGAACTCGACGGCGCCAACCTGTCGGAATGCTTCACCAACTACTTCATCCAGTCCCAGCAGACCAACACTCGCTTCTGGCTCAATGCCGAAGGCGGCAAGGCCCGCGGCTTGCTGCTGCAACAGCTGCCGGTCGACCGCCAGCGTGACGAAGAAGAGCGTGAAGACAGCTGGCAGCACGTGATCGCCCTCGCCAAGACGCTCAAGGCCGAAGAGTGGGCCGAGGACAACGAAACCCTGCTGCACCGCCTGTACCACGAAGATGCCGTGCGCCTGTTCGATATCCAGCCGCTGCGCTTCCAGTGCAGCTGCTCGCGCGAACGTTCCGGCAATGCGCTTGTCAGTCTTGGCGAGCACGATGCCAAGCAGTTGGTGGACGAGTGTGGCGGCAAGGTGGAGATCGATTGCCAGTTCTGCAACGAGCGCTATTTCTTCGATGCCAGCGATGTGGCGCAACTGTTTGCCGGTGGCGGCACGGACACAGCGTCAGAAACTCGCCACTGAAACGTTTAATTGCAGGGAAATCTCCTGTCGAATTGCGCAAAAGCGCGGTTACGACAGGAGGGGCCTACTTTTTTTGGGCGTTTCTGGCATAATCCGGCCACTTTTTTCGCTGTAGTAGTTTTTTACAGACAACTACAAAACGTTTGGAGCACTCGGCCTCGGGCCGGATGGGGTATCTCATGACGCAAGCCAACAACACCGTGTACACCGACCTGAGCGTCGATGAGCTGGTAAAAGAAGCGCTGCAACGCGGTGAAGGCGTGCTAGCCGATACCGGCGCACTGGTCGTGGAGACTGGGCACCGTACTGGCCGTTCGCCGGCTGACCGTTTCATCGTCGAAGAACCTTCCACCCAGGATGCCATCTCCTGGGGCCCGATCAACCGCAAGTTCCCGGCCGACAAGTTCGATGCCCTGTGGGACCGCGTCGAGGCGTTCAACAACGCCCAGGATCACTTCGTTTCGTACGTTCACGTAGGGGCGGCCGCCGAGCACTACCTGCCGGTGAAGATGACCACCCAGACTGCCTGGCAGAACCTGTTCGGTCGTTGCCTGTTCATCAACCCTGAGCAGTTCAACCCGGCTGGCCGCGACCAGTGGCAAGTACTCAACGTTGCCAACTTCGTGTGCGAGCCTGAGCGTGACGGCACCAACTCCGACGGCTGCGTCATCATCAACTTCGCGGCCAAGAAGGTGCTGATCGCTGGCATGCGTTACGCCGGCGAAATGAAGAAAGCCATGTTCTCGGTGCAGAACTTCCTGCTGCCGGCTGCCGACGTGCTGCCAATGCACTGCGCTGCCAACATTGGCGAAGAAGGCGACGTAACCCTGTTCTTCGGCCTGTCCGGCACTGGCAAGACCACCCTGTCGGCCGACGAAAGCCGTTACCTGATCGGTGACGACGAGCACGGCTGGGGCGAAGGCGTTGTCTTCAACATGGAAGGCGGCTGCTACGCCAAGTGCATCGATCTGTCCGAGAAGAACGAGCCGGTCATCTGGAAAGCCATCAAGCACGGCGCAGTACTGGAAAACGTCGTTCTCGATGCCAACAAGCATGCCGACTACACCGATGTCAGCCTGACCCAGAACAGCCGTGCCGCCTACCCTCTGGAGCACGTCGCCAAGCGCGCCGAGGCCAACCTGGGTGGCGAGCCTAACGCAGTGATCTTCCTGACCTGCGACCTGACTGGCGTTCTGCCGCCGGTTTCCATCCTGAACAACGAGCAGGCGGCCTACCACTTCCTGTCCGGCTACACCGCGCTGGTCGGTTCCACCGAAATGGGTTCGGGCGGCGGCATCAAGTCGACCTTCTCCACCTGCTTCGGCGCCCCGTTCTTCCCGCGCCCGGCTGGCGAGTACGCCGAGCTGCTGATCAAGCGTATCAACGGCTTTGGTTCCAAGGTGTACCTGGTCAACACCGGCTGGACCGGTGGTGGCTACGGTGTTGGCAAGCGCTTCAGCATCCCGACCACCCGTGGCGTGATCGCTGCCATCCAGAGCGGCGCACTGATCGGTGCCGAGACCGAACACCTGGACATCATCAACCTGGACGTGCCGAAGGTTGTGCCAGGCGTCGAAACCGAACTGCTCAACCCGCGCAACACCTGGGCTGACCAGGCGGCCTACGACGAAGCCGCCAAAGGCTTGGCCAAGCTGTTCACCGAAAACTTCAAGAAGTTCGACGTGTCCGACGCCATCAAGGCTGCTGGTCCACAGCTGTAAGCTGGCGCTAGCGTCTTAAAAAAAACCGCCCTTCGGGGCGGTTTTTTTGCATGGCGGTTTTGTAGTGCCTTGCTGGCTTCTTCGCAGGTAAACCCGCTCTCATAGACAAACGCTAACTTACCGATTTGGCGAGGAGCTTGTAGGAGCGGCTTCAGCCGCGAACACCGGCTAAGCCGGTGCCATCCACCGCGGCGCCTGCTTCGCGGCTGAAGCCGCTCCTACAGGATATGCGATGCGCTCGCGGGCTTTGTTCTCTGCGCGACAGCGCAGCCCGAGGGCTGGGTAATCCCCTACAGATACCGTGCTGCTGGCTAAGCCAAACTCGAGCTTGTGAGAGCGGGCCTACCCGTGAAATGCCAGTAAATACTCAAGAACTCTGGAATTTCTGGTTCACTGATAGCATTCATTGCGATCATGCGAGACAGACAGATGACTCCATCCCCCAACCGCAACGCGTTCTCCCACTTCCACCCCATCCTCACCCGTCCTCAGGACAACGACCACAATGGCCATGTCGCCGGTGCGACTGTGCACGGTTTCTTCGAAACCGCCATCCAGGCCTTTCTCGTCGAGCAAGCCGAGTTCGACCTACGTGAAGGCGCGCTGGCAGCGTTCGTGGTCAGTTCGGCGGCAGACTTCTTTGCATTGCCGGGCTTCCCGGATGTGCTTGAGGTGGGCCTGGGCGTGACGCGTCTGGTGGGAAGTACGGTGGAGTACCGGCTGGCGCTGTATCGCCCGGGCGAAGCGGATGCTTGCGCCGCAGGCACTGTGGTGCAGGTGTTCATCGAGCGTGCAAGCGGCCGGCCGGTGCCGCTTCCGGAGACGCTGCAGGTCATCCTTGCCGGGCTGCAGCTTGACGTGCAGGCATGAAAAAGCCCCGCGGGTGAGGGCGGGGCTTTCTTGCTACCCGGGCGTTAGCCTGGGTATCAGTCGCGCCAGTGGCGCTTGTGCTTGCGATGGCCGTAGTGGTGGCCACGGTCGTAGTGACGACGGTCGTCGTAGCCGCGACGGTAGCGGCGATCGTCATGACGGTCGTCGTCGTCGGCCTTGTTGCCCATGTAGTTACCCAGCGCGCCACCAGCGCCGCCGCCTGCGGCTGCACCAATGTAGCTGCCGGTGGTACCACCCACCGAGCGACCGACCACGTTACCGCCTGCTGCGCCCAGTGCGCCGCCGATAGCGGCCTCACCACGCTGGCGCTTGTCGGCACCCAGGGCACCGCCGGCAGCGCCACCCAGGCCGGCACCAATGGCGCCGCCGGTGCTACCACCGATGGAGTTGCCCACTACGGAGCCGAGTACCCCACCCAATGCGCCGCCAATGCCGGCCTCGGTATTGCCGCCTGCCATGGCAACGCCGCTGAGCAAGCTGAAAGACAACAACAGAATCGAGGAGTACTTCTTCATCAAGAGAGCCTCATAGGGATGACGAGGGCGAATTTGAGGCTCGGTGCACCGTCTTGCAATTGAAATCCGACGAGTAGCACGAGTTGTACACAATTCTCTAAGTTACTGTAATTGCTGTGAAACTTTATCGATTTTCGCGTGTCTGACCTTATTGTGACGAAGCCCTGGACCCTTGTGGAACAGGGCTTTTTCGTTTTTGCCGGCCAGCCAGCCCTTACACGATCCGCCCGTCGTCGCGCGCCCGCTCAAGCTTGATGGCGACGAACTTGGACGTCGGTGTATGGCTGCCTTCACCGATGCTTTCCAGTGGAATCAGCGGGTTCACCTCCGGGTAGTAAGCCGCCGCCTGCCCAGCCGGAATATCGAAGGCGAGCAGGGTGAAGCCGTGTACCCGGCGCACATGCTCATCACCCCACAGCGAAACGATGTCGACCTTCTGCCCCGGCTGGAAGCCCAGGCGGATGATGTCTGCTTCGTTGGCGAACAGTACGTCGCGCTGGCCGCGCACCCCGCGATAGCGGTCGTCCAGGCCGTAGATGGTGGTGTTGTACTGATCGTGCGAGCGCATCGACTGCATGATCAGGTCCGGCAACTGGCCGCTGGCGCGCACGCGCTCGTCGAGCAGGCTGTCCGGCAGCAGGTTGGCCTTGAAGTTGGCGCGGCCGCTGGCGGTTTTCCACTGACGGCTACCGGCGCTGTTGCCCAAGTAGAAGCCGCCAGGGTGGCTCAGGCGCTGGTTGAAGTCATCGAAACCGGCAATGGTGTCGGCGATGAGGTCGCGGATGCGGTCGTAGTCGGCTACCAGCCAGTGCCAGTCCACCGGGCGCTTGCCCAGCGTGGCGGCGGCAATGCCAGCGACTACTGCCGGCTCTGAACGCATCTGGCGCGACAGCGGCTTTAGCTGGCCGTTGGAGGCGTGGACCATGCTGAACGAATCTTCCACCGTGACCGCCTGCGGGCCGTCGGCCTGCAGGTCGATGTCGGTGCGGCCCAGGCAGGGCAGGATAAGCGCCTGCTTGCCGTGGATCAGGTGGCTGCGGTTGAGCTTGGTGCTGATGTGCACGGTCAGCGCGCAGTTGCGCAGCGCTTGCGCGGTCCGCTCGGTATCCGGCGTCGCCTGGGCGAAGTTGCCGCCCAAGCCGATGAACACTTTGGCGCGCCCCTCAAGCATGGCGTGAATCGCCTCGACGGTGTTGTGGCCATTGTGGCGCGGTACCGTAAAGCCAAAGCGTTTTTCCAGGGCATCGAGCAGCGCCACCGGCGGGCGTTCGTTGATGCCCATGGTGCGGTCGCCCTGCACGTTACTGTGGCCACGCACCGGGCACAGCCCCGCACCGGGCGCGCCGATGTTGCCGCGCAGCATCTGCAGGTTGACGATTTCCTGGATGGTCGGCACCGAATGGCGGTGTTGGGTAATCCCCATCGCCCAGCACATGATCACGCGCTTGCCGCGGCAGTACATGCGGGCGGCCAGCTCGATATCGGCCAGCGTCAGGCCGGACTGTTCCTCTATGTGCTGCCACGAGGTGGCGTCCACCGCCGCGAGGTACTCATCCACGCCATGGCCATGCTCGGCAATGAAGACGTGATCGAAGACGGCCGGTTCACCGTTGGCCTGCGCTTCGCGCTCCCACTGCAGCAGGAACTTGGCCATGCCACGCAGCATGGCCATGTCGCCACCCAGGGCCGGGCGGAAAAATGCGGTGTTGGTCGGCCGGTCGCTGTTGGTCAGCATCTCCAGCGGGTTCTGCGGATGCTGGAAGCGCTCCAGGCCGCGCTCCTTGAGTGGGTTGACGCACACCACCTGGGCGCCGCGTTTCACGGCATCGCGCAGCGGGTCCAGCATGCGCGGGTGGTTGGTGCCGGGGTTCTGGCCCCAGACGAAGATCGCATCGGCATGCTCGAAGTCATCGAAGGTGACGGTGCCTTTACCCACGCCCACGCTTTGCCCCAGCGCCACACCGCTGGCCTCGTGGCACATGTTGGAGCAATCCGGGAAGTTGTTGGTGCCATAGGCGCGCACGAACAGCTGGTACAGGTACGCAGCTTCGTTGCTGGCCCGCCCGGAGGTGTAGAACTCGGCCTGGTCGGGGCTGGTGAGTGCGTTCAGCTCACGGGCGATCACGGCAAAGGCGGCGTCCCAGGCGATCGGCTGGTAGCGGTCGCTGGCTGGGTCGTAGACCATCGGTTCGGTCAGGCGGCCCTGGTATTCGAGCCAGTAGTCGCTCTGCTGGCGCAGTGCGCTGACGCTGTAGCGGGCGAAGAAGGCCGCGTCGACGCGGCGCTTGGTGGCTTCCCAGTTGACCGCCTTGGCGCCGTTCTCGCAGAACTTGACCATGCCGCTCTCGGGCGAGTCGCCCCAGGCGCAGCCGGGGCAGTCAAAGCCCCCGTTCTGGTTGGTCTTGAGCAAGGCGCGCAGGTTTTTCAGCGCATTGTCGCTACCGACCCAGGCCTTGGCCACGCTGCGCAGCGCGCCCCAGCCACCGGCGGGGCCGTGGTAGGGCTTGTAGCGAGGGGTGGAGGCTGGGGCGTTGTCTGGAAGAGGCTGGTACGAGGTCACGGCTGTTACGACTCCGCCGCTGGGCTGTAGACCCGCGGTGCACTGTGTTTAGGCAGATGAATGAGGTTGAGGTTGTGCTTGCGCGCCCACTGCAGGGCGAGGCCCGTGGGCGCCGACAGGCTGACCAGGGTCTGGATGCCGGCGCGCAGGACTTTCTGGATCAGCTCCAGGCTGCAGCGGCTGGTGACGATGGCCAGGCCGCCTTCAGTGGCGATGCCTTGGCGCAGTAGGGCGCCGATCAGCTTGTCCAGCGCGTTGTGCCGGCCGATGTCTTCGCGGCCGAGCAGCAGCTCGCCCTGGGCATTCATGAACAGGGCCGCATGCACGGCACCGCAGTGCTGGCCCAGGGGCTGGAAGGCATCAATGCGTTGGCGCAGGCCGGCCAGCCATTGCGCGGGTGGCAAAGGCGCGCCGGGTAGTTCGGCCAGTTCCGGCAACGCCTGCTCCAGGGCCTCGACACCACACAGCCCGCAGCCGCTGGTGCCGGCCAGCTGGCGGCGCTGGTTTTTCAGGTTCCAGAACGCGCGGCTGGAAATCTCCAGGTCGGCATACATCGCCGAGCCGTTGCCGGACAATTTCAGGTCATAGATTTCTGCCGTGCCTTCGACAATGCCGCTGCCCACGCTGAAGCCGACTGCAAAATCTTCGAGGTCGGTGGGGCTGACCAGCATCACGGCCTGGTTGAGGCCGTTGAAGGCGATGGCCAAGGCGACTTCTTCGGCCAGTGGTGTACTGGCGCGTGCGGCATCGTCGAGCTGGATGTAATCGTAGGTGTTGCTGGCGGCAGGCAAGGCCAAAGGCGTAGAGGCCGCGCAGACCGGAGGTTTGCTGTTCATCGGGGCTGACTACCGGCGGCTATTTGATAGCACCAGCCTAGGCCCGCGCGCTGGCCACGTCTAATCGCTAGGGTCTATGCCTTGATAGACCGCGTCGATTGGCCGCAGTGGGGCGGGAGGGGAAATCCTGGCCTAGACTCCTGACTCCGAGGTTTCAGTCAACAAGGAGAACGCAATGAGCCTGTTCAGTTTCGTGAAGGAAGCCGGCGAGAAGTTGATCGACCTGCTGACCCCTGGCAATGCCAATGCCGAGGAGCAGTTGAAGAAGCACGTGGAGAGTGTCGGCCTGGGCAATCCCAATATCACCGCCACTGTAGAGGGCGACAAGATCATCCTCAAGGGTGAGGTGGCCAGCCAGGAGGAGAAAGAGAAGATCATCCTCGCGGCGGGCAACATCAATGGCGTTGCCAGCGTAGATGACCAGATCACCGTAACCGGGCCGGTGGTCAAGGCTGCGCGGTTCGTGACCGTGAAGAAGGGTGACACGCTGTCAGCTATTTCCGTAGTGGTGTATGGCAACGCCAACCAGTACAACAAGATCTTCGAGGCCAACAAGCCGATGTTGTCGCACCCGGACAAGATCTACCCGGGGCAGGTGCTGCGCATCCCTGACTGATAGCTCTTCAGAGCTGTGCTGGCCTCTCGCGGGCCAGCCCGCTCCTACAGAATCATCGCAGGCCTTGAGCACTGTGCAGTACCTGTGGGAGCCGGCTTGCCGGCGGTTTGGCCTTAAAGGCCTACCAACAATGCCCGGTAATCCTCGACCGCCTCAAACTCTTGAGTATCCCGCGGCGCCGCCTGGCTATCCGGCTGGCGCACCGCCAGCAAATGCCCCACGCCAAATCGCCGTGCGCTGCGCAAGATCGCCAGCGTGTCGTCGATGAACAGGCTGCGTTCAGGCACAAAGCCGATATCCGCCTGCAACGCGTCCCAGAACTGCGGGCTTTCCTTCGGGTAGCCGTAATCATGCGAACTGATCAGCCGCTCGAAATACGGCGCCAGTTCCACCCGCTCCAGCTTCAGCGACAGCGAGTCGCGATGCGCATTGGTGATCATCACCACCCGCTTGCCCGCCCGGCGGACTGCGGCAAGGAAGGTGTCGGCGTCGGGGCGCAGGGCGATCAGGTCGGCGATCTCGCGCTTCAGCTCGCGGATCGGCAAGTTCAGCTCGCGGCTCCAGAAATCCAGGCAGTACCAGTTGAGGGTGCCGGCATTGCGCTCGAACAGCGGCTGCAGCTCCATTTCCGCCATGGCTCGGCTAACGCCATGCACCTCGGCGTAACGCTGGGGCAGGTGCTCCAGCCAGAAGCGGTTGTCGTAGTGCAGGTCGAGCAGGGTGCCGTCCATGTCCAGCAGGACGGTATCGATGGCGGACCAGGGAAGAACAGGCATGGGAAACTCTCGTTCAGTCGGCAAGCCACGGTATAGTAACCCGTTCACGCCAAGGAGCCGCCCCATGCGCCAGAAACCCACCGTACTCAGCCGCGAGATTGTCGCCAGCAGCCGCTTGTTCCGCGTCGAAGCCGTGCAGTTGCGCTTCAGCAATGGCACCGAACGTACCTATGAGCGCCTGGTCGGCCGTGGCAATGGTTATGGTGCGGTGATGATCGTGGCCATGCTCGATGCCGAACACGCGGTGTTGGTCGAGGAATACTGCGGCGGCACCGACGAGTACGAGCTGTCGCTGCCCAAAGGGTTGATCGAACCGGGTGAAGACGTGCTGGCCGCCGCCGACCGGGAGCTCAAGGAAGAGGCCGGTTTTGGCGCACGTCAGTTGGAGCACCTGACCGAGCTTTCGCTGTCGCCGGGCTATATGAGCCAGAAGATTCAGGTGGTGCTGGCCACGGACCTCTACGAGGAGCGGCTGGAGGGCGACGAGCCGGAGCCGATGCGGGTCGACAAAGTGAACCTGCGCGAGCTGTCGGCCCTGGCCATGCACCCGCAGTTCAGCGAAGGCCGGGCGTTGGCAGCGTTGTATTTGGCGCGTGACCTGCTGATTCAGCGGGGGCTGCTCGACGCATGAACGACCAGCAACTGATGCATGAGGTGGTGAAGCTGGCCGGCCTGGCGGGCGAGGCGATCCTGCCGTTCTGGCGGGCCGATGTGGCGGTGACCAACAAGGCCGATGACTCGCCGGTGACCGCTGCCGACCTGGCCGCGCACCGGGTTATTGCCGATGGCCTGCAGGCACTGGCACCACAAATCCCGGTACTGTCCGAGGAAGACTGCAATATCCCATTGGCTGAACGGCAGGGCTGGCAGCGCTGGTGGCTGGTCGACCCACTGGACGGCACTAAGGAGTTCATCGCAGGCAGCGAGGAATTCACCGTGAACATCGCGTTGATCGAACAGGGTGAAGTGGTGTTCGGCGTGGTTTCGATGCCGACCACCGGGCGCTGCTATTTCGGCGGCCGCAACCTGGGCGCCTGGCGCGTTGAGACGGGCGGGCAAGCCCAGCCGATTCAGGTACGTAATGCGCCGCCTGCCGATGGGCGCTTTACCGTGGTGGCCAGCCGTCGCCACTCCAGCCCGCAGCAGGAAGCGCTGCTGGCCGGGCTCGGCGCTGCGGTTGGCGAACTGGAGCTGGCCAATATCGGCAGTTCGCTGAAATTCTGCCTGTTGGCCGAAGGCAGCGCCGACTGCTACCCGCGCCTGGCGCCTACCTCGCAGTGGGACACTGCGGCTGCCCAGGGCGTGGTGGAAGGCGCTGGTGGCGAAGTGATCAACCTTGACGGCCAGGCATTCCGCTATCCGCCCCGCGAGTCCCTGCTCAACCCCTTCTTCCTCGCCTTGCCCGCAGCTGCCGGTTGGCGCCAGGCACTCATCCAGTTGGCGGTGGCCTTGTAGGCGCGGCCTTGCGTCGCGAAAGGGCCGCATAGCGGCCCCGGCAATTCCTGCAGCGCTGGTCAGCGGTGCAGCACGTACTGGCCGCTGAATTTCGCGGCGGGCTCGTCGCTGCCGGCGTTGCTGACCGTAGTCTCCAGCGTCAGCCGCGCCCGGCCACGGCGCTGGTACATCGTCACGAAGCGTTCCCAGGCCTTTTCATCCGGCGCCGCACAGTGCGCCACCGCCGTCCCTGTCACCGGCAAGGGGTAGCTGATCTGGCCTTCCTGGATGACGATATGCCCGTCATCGATCCCCAGCTCGCGCAGGCGCAGGTGCAACCAGCCCCAGCCCACCAGCACGGCCGCGCAGTACAGGCTGCCGCCGAACATGGTGCTCTTGTGGTTGACGTTGGCAGCCAGTGGTAGCTGCAGGCGCAGCGCCTGGCCTTGCCAATCGATGACTTCCAGGCCCATTTCGCGGGTCAGGGGAATATCGCTGTGCAGTACAGACTGCAGGTACTGACTGTCGCTGCTCATGAACGGTGGTCCTCGTGGTCGTCTGCCCCGCTGTTGCCGCCGTCAAAATTGAGGCCGTGCTTGCGCAGTTTGTCGTGCAGGGTCTTGCGCGGTATGCCCAGTGCTTCGGCCAGGCTGCGCATGGTGCTGTGTGGCTGGGCCAGTTCGGCGGCGATCAGCGAGCGTTCGAACTGCTCGACCTGTTCGCTGAGGTTGCCCGGCAGTGCCGGTGCCGAGGGTGCTGTCGCCACGGGGGGTGGGTTGTCCAGGGCTAGTTCCAGGCCGAGGGCGAAACGCTCGGCGGCGTTCTGCAGTTCACGCACGTTGCCTGGCCAGCCATGGCGCAGCAGCATGGCCCGTTGCGCCGGCTGCAGGTTGTGCGCAGGCAGCCCGTGGCGCTGGCTGGCGGTGTCGGCGAAATGCTGGAACAGCACCAGGATGTCATCGCCGCGTTCGCGCAGTGGCGGGATACGCAGCGGCGCCACGTTCAGGCGGTAATAAAGGTCGGCGCGAAAGCGCCCTTGGTCGGCAGAGTGGCGCAGGTCTTCCTTGGTCGCCGCAATGATGCGGATATCCAACGGAATCAGCTGGTTGCCGCCCAGGCGCTCTACCACCCGTTCCTGCAACAGGCGCAGCAGCTTCACCTGCACGTCCAGGCTCATGCTTTCGATTTCATCGAGGAACAACGTGCCGCCATTGGCGAATTCGAACTTGCCGATGCGGCGTTTCTGCGCGCCGGTGAAGGCGCCGGGCTCATGGCCGAACAGTTCGCTTTCTACCACCGATTCTGCCAGCGCACCGGCATTGATGGCCACGAAAGGCCCGTCGCGGCGGCTGGACAAGTCGTGCAGGGCACGGGCCACCACCTCTTTGCCGGCACCGGTTTCGCCGAGGATCAGCACGTCTGCGCGGGTGCCGGCCAAGGCGCCGATCTGCTCGCGCAGGCGCAACATGGACGGCGAATGGCCGACCAGGCGGGTGGCCAATTGCTGGCGGTCGCTCAGCGCCAGGCGCAGGCTGCGGTTGTCGAGCACCAGCCGGCGCAGGGCCAGGGCGCGGCGCACGCTGTCGAGCAGGGCATCGCTGGCAAAGGGTTTTTCAAGGAAATCGTAGGCGCCTGTGCGCATGGCTTGCACGGCCAGGGGCACGTCGCCGTGGCCGGTGATCAGCAGCACCGGCAGTTCTTTGTCACGGCCGTGCAGTTGTTCCAGCAGTTGCAGGCCGTCGATGCCAGGCATGCGGATATCGCTGACTACCACGCCCGGCCAATCAGGCTCGATGCGTTCGGCCAGGCCCTGGGCGTCGGCCAGGGCGACTACCTTGAGCCCGGCCAGGTCGAGGGTCTGGCTCAGGGCCTGGCGCAGGTGCGGGTCGTCGTCGACCAGCAGTACCTGGGCCTGGCTGTCGATGCAAGTCTCGGTCGTCATGCCGAGGGGTCCTCCGAAGGTTTCAGGTTGGCGCCGGGCGCGGCCACGCGCATTTGCAGCGTGAGCAGGGCGCCACCTTCCGGGTGGTTGCCCAGCAGCAGTTCACCACCCAGGGCACGCATCAGGCTTTCGCAGATGGCCAGGCCCAGGCCCAGCCCCTGGGTGCGGGTCTTGGTGGTGAAGAACGGCTCCTTGGCGTGTTCCAGGGCTTGGCGGCTGAAGCCCGGGCCGTTGTCGCGGATGAACAGGTAGACGTACTCATCGCGTTTTTCGGCACTCAGCCACAGGCGGCGCGGGTTGGCTTTTTCGGTCAAGGCATCGAGGGCATTGGCCAGCAGGTTGCCGAGCACCTGGCGCAGGCGGGTTTCGCCTGCCTGTACCCACAGCGTGGCATCGGGCAGGTCGCGGATCAGCTCCACAGCCATCGCCCGGCGGCGCTTGGCCAGTAACGCCAGGGCGTCGTCCAGCGCCGGTTGCAGGGCCACGCTTTCCGGCGCGTGGCGATCGCGACGGGCGAAGGCGCGCAGGTGGGCGATGATCGAGGCCATGCGCCCGGTCAGCTCACCGATCAACTTGAGGTTGCCGCGGGCATCTTCGGTGCGTTGGTGATCGAGCAGGATCTCGGCATTTTCCGCATAGCTGCGGATGGCCGCCAAGGGCTGGTTGAGTTCGTGGCTGATGCTTGCCGACATGGTGCCGAGTACCGACAGCTTGCCGGCCTGGACCAGTTCGTCCTGGGCGCGCACCAGTTCCTGTTGGGCGTTTTCACGCTCCAGCACCGCGCTTTTGAGGCGGGTATTGAGGCCTTCGAGGTCGGCGGTACGCTGCACCACGCGGTTTTCCAGCTCATGCCGGCCGCGGGCTTCGAAGTCGATGCGGTCGATATAGTGCCGCCGCCGTTGCATCACCAGGCCTGCCAGCAGCATCAGCACCAGCAAGGCCCCGCCGCCGATGGCCATGACCGTCTGCACCGAGCGGTCGACCAGCATGCGTGGGGCGAGGATGCTGACTTGCCAGCCGGTCTCCTTGATGTCGCGGGTCTGGGTCAGCCAGGCATCCGGGTTGAGCACCAGCGGCTGTGGTGCCTGGGTGGGGTAAGGCTGTATGGCGATGATCGCCTGGCGTTCGGCCTCGGTCAGCGCGCGGGTGGCGCGGAAACGCCAGTCGGGCCGCGAGGTGAGGATTACCACGCCGTTATGGTCGGTCAGCAGCAGCTGCTCGGGGGTACGGCCCCAGAGCGTCTCGGTATGGTCGAGGTCGACCTTGACCACCAGCACTCCGACGATGCGCTCGCGGTCGCGCACCGCGGCGGCAAAGAAATAACCGCGTTTGGCTGACGTGGTGCCTTGGCCAAAGAAGCGCCCAAGGTGCCCGGCCATGGCTTCGTTGAAGTACGGGCGGAAGGCGAAATTGCGGCCGACGAAGCTGTCGTGCTTGTCCCAGTTGGAGGCAGCGAGGGTATTGCCGCTGACGTCCATCAGGTACATCACTTCTGCACCGGTCTGGTGGACGATGTCTTTGAGCAGGCGGTTGGCGTTGGTCACCGCTTCGAGCTTGAACGGGTCGGCCAGCACACCACGCAGCGCCGGCAGGTCGCCGAGGATCTGCGGCAGGGTTTCGTAGCGGTGCAGGGTACCGAGCAGGTTGGCGACGTACAGGTCGAGGGTCTGGCGGTTCTGCGAGGCCAGTTCGTCCTGGTAATAGCGTTCGGCAAGGTGGTGCAAGGGCCACAGCAAGGGCGCCAGGCACAGGGCCAGCAGGGCCAGGCTGCGCCAGCGGGGACGGCGTGGGTGCGTGGGTTTTGCAATCATCGCGTAAATGCGCCAGAAGGGTCTGGCGCAATTATGCGCTACTTGAGGCAGTCGATCAGCGCCTGCTGCCAGTGAGGTAGCTGGATGCCCCATTCGCCGGCCAGGCGCGAGCAGTCCAGGCGCGAGTTGAGCGGGCGGCGCGCGGGTGTCGGGTATTCGCTGGAAGCGATCGGCAGCAGTTCGGCGCAAGGCAAGCCCCGGGCCTTCAGCTGTTCGCCGATGGCCTGGGCGAAGCCGTACCACGACGTTTCCCCTTGTGCGGTGAGGTGGTAGGTGCCCCAGGCACCGGCCTCGCCGGCTTGCCAGCGCTCGACCAGCGCGCGGGTGCTGGCAGCGATGGTCGCGGCCCAGGTGGGCGCGCCGACCTGGTCGTCGACCACGCGCAATTGCGGCTTTTCCTGCAGCAGCCGTTGCATGGTCAGCAGGAAGTTGCGCCCGTACAGCGAGTAGACCCAGCTGGTACGCAGGATCAGGTGATCGCCACCGACCGCCGCGATGGCCTGTTCGCCGGCCAGTTTGCTGCGCCCATAAACACCCAGCGGGTTGGGCACGTCCTTCTCGGTATAAGGCGCAGCTTTGGCACCGTCGAAAACGTAGTCGGTGGAATAGTGGATCAGCGGGGCGCCGAGCCGCAGCGCCTCCTCGGCCAGCACGCGAGGTGCCTCGGCATTGATTGCAAAGGCGGTGTCTGGCTCGCTTTCGGCCTGGTCTACGGCGGTGTACGCGGCGGCGTTGATGATCAGGCCGGGCGCCAGCTTGCGCAGCGGTTCGCGCAGCGCCTCGGGCAGGGCCATGTCCAGGTGCTGGCGGCCAAGCAGGTGCAGCTCGCCGAGACCGGCCAGTTGCACCTTCAGTGCTTGCGCAACCTGGCCGTTGCAGCCACACACCAGTACTTTCATGGGAATAGATCCGCGTCTGCCAGCAGGGCGCCAGCCTGGTCCTTGGCTGACAGCAAAGGCGGAGCCTGCAGGCCCCAGTCGATGGCCAGCTGCGGGTCATCCCAGCGGATGCAGCGCTCGGCGGCGGGGTTGTAGTACTCGGTGGTCTTGTACAGGAAGTCGGCCGATTCGCTCAGCACCAGGAAGCCATGGGCAAACCCTGGCGGGATCCAGAACTGGCGGTGGTCTGCGGCACAGAGCCGGGTAGCCACCCAGCGGCCGAATGTAGGCGAACTGCGGCGGATATCCACGGCGACGTCGAGCACTTCACCCTGGGTTACTCGCACCAGTTTCCCCTGAGGGTTGTCGATCTGGTAGTGCAGCCCACGGAGCACGCCGCGCTGTGAGCGTGAGTGGTTGTCCTGGACGAACCGGGCATCAAAACCGGTCTTTTGGGCGAATTCACGGGCGTTGAAACTTTCGAAGAAGAAGCCGCGGCTATCGCCGAAGATCTTCGGTTCGATGATCAGTACGTCAGGTATGTCGGTAGCAATTATGTTCATGGCGTTTATCTTACCCGTGTACTCAGGGATGGACCTTACCGGCCTCGTTCAATTTAGCCCGCCTTGGCCTGTTGCAGCCTAGATTGCCATCATGACTGCGCACGGGCGCACACTCATCATTTCATCTTTGCCACTTGTTTATCGGCCTTGGCAATGGCGAGATAAGCGAAAAATAAAAGAGGTTTCATCTTCATGCCCCTCAGCACCCTGATTCAGCGTTCCAGCCTGCCCAGCCCGTCGCTCAGCCAAGCCCAGGCGCATGCCTTGCTTCAGGCGCATTATGACCTTGCTGGCAGCCTGTCGGCGCTGGGCAGCCAGCAGGACCTGAACTTCCGGTTGGACACGGGGCAGGGGCGGTTCGTGCTCAAGGTCTGCCACGGCAGCTATGCCCAGGCCGAGCTGGAGGCGCAGCATGCGGCGCTGGCTTATCTGCGCGATAAAGGCTTGCCGGTGCCCGCCGTGCGCCCGGCCCGCGATGGCCAGGGGTTGCTGGCGCTGGATATCGACGGGCAACCGCTGCGCGCACGCCTGCTCGACTACATAGAAGGGCAGCCGCTGACTCGCCTAAAGCACATGGAACCGCGGCTGATGGCCGAGCTTGGCGCATTGTGTGCCCAGGTCGACCAGGCGTTGGCCGATTTCGACCACCCAGGCCTGGTGCGCACCCTGCAATGGGACCCGCAGCATGCTCAGGCGCTGATCGAGCATCTGCTGCCGGTGCTGCAGGACGCCGGGCAGCGCGCCCGCATCGACAAGGCCACACGGCAGGCCGCTGAAAAACTGGCAGTGCTGGTCGATCACTTACCGAGCCAGGCCGTGCACCTGGACATCACCGACGACAACGCCGTCTGGGCCCGCGACGCCGCGCGGCAGTGGCAGCTGCAGGGCGTGATCGATTTCGGGGACCTGCTTCGTACCTGGCGTATCGCCGACCTTTCCGTCACCTGCGCGGCCCTGCTGCACCATGCCGAAGGCGACCCACTGCGCATTCTGCCGGTGGTGCGTGCGTACCAGGCCGTCAACCCGCTAGGCGAAGCCGAGTTGCGCGCCCTGTGGCCGCTGGTGCTGAACCGTGCCGCTGTGCTGGTGCTGAGCAGCGAGCAACAACTGGCGGTGGACCCTGGCAACCAGTACATACGCGACAACATCGCCCATGAGTGGGAAATCTTCAACACCGCTACCGCCGTGCCTTTCGCGCTGATGGAGGCGGCCATCCTGCAGGCCGCCGGTAGCGAGCCGAGTGGATCGGTGCTGGCGAATTGTGCGCCACTGCTCCCGGACTTGGCCGGGCAGGCCGTTACCCGGGTAGACCTGGGTGTACTCAGCCGCCATTGCGAGGCTGGCAACTGGGAGCAACCTGGCTTCGACCAGCGCCTGCTGACCGCGCAACCCGCCCCGGCGTGCAGCCTGCATGGGCAATACCGCCTGTCACAAACGCACATCGACCGCCCCGAAGAGCCAGCCACGTGCGCGTTGGGCGTGGAGCTGCACGTACCCAACGGTACTGCGGTTCAAGCGCCGCAGGCAGGTACCTGGCAGCGCCATGGCGACGGCCGCGGTTGCCTGCACACGCCGCATTGGGCCCTGTGGCTGAGCGGCCTGGAAGATACCCCGGCAGACGGCCAGCACGTGGCCAAGGGGCAGGCGCTGGGCAGCAGCTGTGGTTTCCTGAGTGTCCAGCTGTGCCTGGACAGCGCTGTTCAGCCGCCGTTTTTCGCCACGCCTTCCCACGCGGCCGCTTGGCTGGCGCTGTGCCCATCGCCTGCAGCCTTGTTAGGCTTTGACTGTGACGCCGAGCCGCTGGCCGACCCGCAGGCTTTGCTGGCCCGCCGCGATGCCAGCTTCGCCCGTTCGCAGAAGCACTACTATGCGCAGCCGCCGCACATCGAGCGGGGCTGGCGCAATTACCTGATCGACATGCAGGGCCGTTCCTACCTCGACATGCTCAACAATGTCGCGGTACTGGGCCACGGTCACCCTCGCATGGTGGCCGAATCGGCGCGGCAGTGGTCGCTGCTCAACACCAACTCGCGTTTCCACTACGCGGCCATCGCCGAGTTTTCCGAACGCCTGCTCAAGCTGGCGCCACCCGGCTTCGACCGGGTGTTCCTGGTCAACAGCGGCACCGAAGCCAATGACCTGGCGATTCGCCTGGCCTGGGCCTACAGCGGTGGGCGCGACCTGCTCAGCGTGCTGGAGGCTTACCACGGCTGGTCGGTGGCCACCGATGCCATTTCCACCTCGATCGCCGACAACCCGCTGGCCCTGGAAACACGGCCAGACTGGGTGCATCCGGTCGAGGCGCCGAACACCTTCCGTGGCCGCTACCGCGGGGCTGACAGCGCTACTGATTACCTGTGTGACGTCGATGCCAAGCTCGCCGACCTCGATGCCCGTGGCCGCCAACTGGCCGGCATGATCTGCGAGCCGGTGTACGGTAACGCCGGCGGCATCTCGCTGCCTGCGGGCTACCTGCAAGACGCTTATGCCAAGGTGCGAGCGCGCGGTGGTGTGTGCATCGCCGATGAAGTGCAGGTGGGTTACGGCCGCCTGGGCGAGTACTTCTGGGGTTTCGAGGAGCAGGGTGTGGTGCCGGACATCATCACCATGGCCAAGGGCATGGGCAACGGCCAGCCTTTGGGCGCGGTCATCACCCGGCGTGAGATTGCCGAGGCGCTGGAAGCGCAGGGCTACTTCTTCTCTTCGGCGGGCGGCAGCCCCGTCAGTTGCCGTATTGGCATGGCGGTACTGGATGTAATGGACGAGGAGGGGTTGTGGCAGAACACCCGCGACACCGGGCGTTACTTCAAGGCGCGGTTGCAGGCGTTGGTCGATAAACATCCGCTTGCCGGTGCTGCCCACGGTTCGGGCTTCTACCTGGGGCTGGAACTGGTGCGCGACCGCGAGACCCTGGAACCTGCCACCGAAGAAACCATGACGCTGTGCAACCGCCTGCGTGACCTGGGCATCTTCATGCAACCGACCGGGGATTACCTGAACATTCTCAAGATCAAGCCGCCCATGTGCACCACCCGGGCGAGTGTCGACTACTTTGTGGACAGTGTTGATCGGATACTGTCTGAAGACTTGTAGGCATCCGGATGCCGTGCAGGCCGATTGTTATCGGTTTGTACGGCATTTTTATTCGCCATTCGGAAGTATGGTGCTTTTAATGCCGATATATATCGGTTATAAAACCGCCATCTCCCATTGACCATCGGCCTAGGGCCTTTGCAGAGGTTAACCATGAAAACCCTCAACTCCACCCCCCGCGCCGACGGTTTCCACATGCCTGCCGAATGGGCACCGCAAAGTCAGGTATGGATGGTCTGGCCAGAGCGTTCGGACAACTGGCGCCTGGGCGGCAAGCCTGCGCAGGCTGCCCACGTGACCCTGGCCAAGGCTATCGCGCGCTTCGAACCGGTGACCGTGGCGGTTTCCGCCGGCCAGTACGAAAACGCCCGCCGCCAGCTCGACCTGCCGAACATCCGCGTGGTTGAGATCAGCAACGACGACGCCTGGGTGCGCGACACCGGCCCGACCTTCGTCATCAACGATGCCGGCGAAGTGCGCGGCGTGGACTGGGGCTTCAACGCCTGGGGCGGCTTCGACGGCGGCCTGTACGCACCGTGGAACCGCGACGAGGAACTGGCGGCCAAGGTCATGGAAATGGAGCGCTGCCAGCGCTACCACACCGAAGGTTTCGTGCTCGAAGGCGGCTCGATCCATGTGGACGGTGAAGGCACCCTGATCACCACCGAAGAGTGCCTGCTCAACCGCAACCGCAACCCGCACCTGAACCGCGAGCAGATCGAAGAGATCCTGCGTGAGCACCTGGCAGTCGAGACCATCGTCTGGTTGCCGGACGGCCTGTACAACGACGAGACCGACGGCCACGTCGACAACTTCTGCTGTTACGTCAGCCCAGGTGAAGTGTTACTGGCCTGGACCGATGATTCCAATGACCCCAACTACGCACGCTGCCATGCAGCCTACGATGTGCTGAAAAACAGCCGCGATGCCAAGGGCCGCGAGTTTGTGGTGCACAAGATGCCGATCCCTGGCCCACTGTTTGCCACTGAAGAAGAGTGCGCGGGCGTTGACCAGGTGGCCGGTAGCCAGGAGCGCGACCCGTCGGTACGCCTGGCCGGCTCTTACGTGAACTTCCTGATCGTCAACGGCGGCATCATCGCGCCGAGCTTCGATGACCCTGCGGATGCCCAGGCCAGAGCGATCCTGGCCAAGGTCTTCCCGGACCACGAAGTGGTGATGATCCCCGGCCGAGAGCTGTTGCTCGGGGGCGGCAACATCCACTGCCTGACCCAGCAGCAACCGGCGCCGGTCAAGCGCTGACAGCACCGTGCATTCAAAGGCCCGTCATGTGACGGGTCTTTTTTTTGCGGCGATATCCGGCAGTCAGAAATGGCATATGTTTTGTATTGTTTTCAGAGGGTTAACCGGACAGACCGATCACACCGTTCTGTAACAATCGCGACGTAGATTAGCCGCTCACGGGCCAGGAGTACGTGTAGACATGAATGCAGCAAGTGAGACGGCTTTGCGCCCATCGGCAGTGAATCATCAATCGCTCAAAACATTGACGCAGTGGTTGAGACACCTTGGAAGCAAAAGGGTCAGGACGACCGACCCACGACGTCTGCTTGACGGTCGCTATCCCCAAGGGCTGATAAGCGATGCGGAGCTGGAAGCACTGTTGAGTGATTGGCGCTGACAGAGCATCAGCCCGCCCCAAGAAAAACGCCACCGCAATTGCGGTGGCGTTTTTGTTTGTGCGGACAGCAAAGATCGCAGTATGAACGCGTCAGTTAGTCTTTTGCCCGTGGCTGCGAATTATCCAATGCGTCAAAACGACTCATCTGACAGAAGATAAAATGTCCGCTGATGGCGTGATCGTGCATGGAAATGCCCTGTACCTCCCGGTTATTTTGGTTATATCGACCTGCATTTCACGACTTTTTGACATTTGTAATCGCACACGGCTAGGATTCGGCCAACGCCTGCTGGCCATGACATGGCCATGCTGCTGCACAAGGCCCGTCACATAACCCTTGGCGGGCTTTTCAGTTTGGATCCGCATAGCGTCGAACCTACGAAGGGGCGTTGGTTCCTGGCGTCATATTGCAGAGCGTTTTTGATTAAGAAATAAGGAAAAAAACAACATGTTGAAAACCAGGATCAGCTTGGTCGCCTTGGCGATGATCGCCGCGACCCAGGCTCAGGCCAACGAGCAGGCCGACAGCAAGGGCTTTATCGAAGACAGCCACGCAAACGTTCTCCTGCGTAACGCTTACATCAACCGTGACAAGAAACACGGTACCGATGACCAGATCGAATGGGGCCAAGCGGCCATCGCCAACTTCTCCTCTGGCTTCACCCAGGGCACCGTAGGTGTCGGCGTCGACGCATTTGGCCTGTACGCCGTGCGTCTGGACGGCGGCAAGGGCCACAACGGTGGCGCCGGTGTCGACTTCTTCAAGCCGGGCAACACCAAGAACGCCGATGGCAACGCCAGCGGCCCGCACGACCTGGCCCGCGCTGGCGCAGCCGTGAAGTTCCGCATTTCCAACACCGTGCTCAAGTACGGTGACCAGATGCCGGCACTGCCTGTGCTGCAGTACGACGATGGGCGTCTGCTGCCAGAAAGCTTCACCGGCACCCTGATCACTTCCAAGGAAATCGAAGGCCTGGAACTGAACGCCGGCCGCTTCACCCAGGAAGCGCGCAAGAGCGCCGAGCGTCGTGACGGTGGTGGCCTGAAGTCGATCAACGTCTTCGGCGGTAGCTACAAGTTCACCGACAACTTCACCGCGTCGCTGTACACCGCAGACAACGAAGACGTGATGAAGAAGCACTACCTGGGCTTGAACTACGTCTTCCCGATCGCCGATGACCAGTCGCTGACCCTGGACTTCAACGGCTACAAGTCGGACATCGACAACAAGTACGTGCAGGCCGCCGGCCTGAACGGCGACTCCAACACCATCTGGAGCCTCGCTGCGACCTACGCCTACGGCGCGCACTCGTTCACCCTGGCGCACCAGCGCAGCACCGGCAGCACCGGTTACAACTACGGCTGGTACCAGAACGAAGGCGGCGTGGGTGACGGTGGTTCGACCATCTACCTGGCCAACTCCTACTGGTCCGACTTCAACGCCGAAGACGAGCGTTCCTGGCAGCTGGGCTACGGCCTGGACTTTGGTGCCTATGGCATCCCGGGCCTGACCTACAAGCTGGCCTACGTAGTGGGTGACAACATCAACACCCGCAACAACGCCAACCCGCAAGGCTTCGGCGAAGGTAAAGAGCGCGAGATCTTCAACCAGATCCGTTATGTGGTACAGGACGGCCCGGCCAAAGACCTGTCGATCAAGCTGCGCAGCTCGTTCCTTCGCACCAACAACGCTGTACAGCAGAACGGCTACAACGACGACGGCAACGAAGTCCGCGTATTCGTCGAGTACCCGATCAGCATCTTCTGATACCGATCAAACGGGGGCTGCTTCGCAGCCCTTGGCTGGCACCAGGCTGCCCTGTGTTTGTTTATGGGAGCGGCCTTGCCGGCGCCGGACCGGTCGTTCAAGCCGGCTCCGCCTCCTTGCGCCGCACCCTCACCTCTGTCAAAGCAACCTCCCCCGTCTCCGGTGCAAAGCTGTCGCTACGCGCCATCCGCCACATGCGCGCGTAGAACTCGCTTTCAATCGAGCCACTGAGCAATTCGCCTGGCTTGAGAAACTGGTGCAAGTCCGAGAACAAGCTGATTTCGCAGGTACTGATGCGCCGGGCCAGGTGTTTGGGCTTGAGCTGCGAAGGGTGTTCCAGGCCTGCGGCCGCAAGCATCTCGGCCAGGGCGTGGAGGGTGTTGCGGTGGAAGCTGGCAACCCGCTCGGCTTTGTCCGGCACCACCAGCGCGCGCTGGCGCAGTGGGTCCTGGGTGGCCACGCCGGTCGGGCACTTGTTGGTGTGGCAGCTCTGCGACTGAATGCAACCAATGGCGAACATGAAGCCGCGCGCCGAGTTGACCCAGTCGGCGCCGATGGCCAGCACGCTGGCAATATCGAAGGCGCTGACGATCTTGCCCGCCGCGCCGATGCGAATGCTCGAGCGAAGGTTCAGGCCGACCAACGTGTTGTGCACGAACATCAAGCCTTCGCGCATGGGCACGCCCATGTTGTCGCTGAACTCGCGTGGCGCTGCGCCGGTGCCGCCTTCCTTGCCGTCGACGACAATGAAATCCGGGGTGATGCCGGTGGCCAGCATGGCCTTGGCGATGCCCATGAACTCCCACGGGTGGCCCAGGCAAAACTTGAAGCCCACCGGTTTGCCGCCAGACAACTCACGCAGGCTGGCAACAAAGTGCAGCAGCTCCAGCGGGGTGTGGAACGCGCTGTGCGCGGCTGGCGAGATGCAGTCCTCGCCCTCGCGCACACCCCGGGTGGTGGCGATTTCCGAACTGACCTTGTGCCCCGGCAGGATGCCGCCGTGCCCCGGTTTGGCGCCCTGGCTGAGCTTGATTTCGATCATCTTCACTTGCGGGTCGCGGGCCTGTTCAGCGAAGCGTTTTGGGTCGAAGCGGCCCTGGTCGGTGCGGCAGCCAAAATAGCCGCTGCCGATTTCCCAGATCAGGTCGCCGCCATGCTCGCGGTGGTAGGGGCTGATGCTGCCCTCGCCGGTGTCATGGGCAAAGCGGCCCAGGCGTGCGCCCCGGTTGAGCGCGGCGATGGCGTTGGCGCTGAGTGCGCCGAAGCTCATCGCCGAAATATTGAAAATCGAGGCAGAGTAGGGCAGGCGGCACTGCGGCCCGCCAATGGCGATGCGCAACGAGGCAGGGTCTGGGGTGGCCACCGGCAGCATCGAATGGCTGATGAATTCAAAGCCGGGTTTGTACACGTCGTTCAACGTCCCGAACGCTTTTTCGGCGCTTTCGTTCTTGGCGCGGGCGTAGACCAGTGACCGCTGCGAGCGTGAAAAGGGCAGTTTGTCGTCGTCGCCTTCGATCAGGTACTGGCGAATTTCCGGGCGAATGGTCTCGATCAGGTAGCGGATGTTGCCCAGGATCGGGTAATTGCGCCGCACCGCGTGGTGGCTTTGGCGCAGATCATTGAGGCCGACCAGGCTGAGCAGGGCGGTGACCGCAGTCAGTGGCCAGAGCCATGTGTGCGTGGCAAGCAAGGGCAGGCTGGCGAAGGTGAATGCCAGGCAGATCGCCAGGCAGGCGTAGCGGCTGGGGAGGGCGTGTTTCATAGGTCCATCGCAGGCAGGATG
Organism: Pseudomonas sp. NPDC012596; assembly: GCF_042902325.1. Taxonomy (NCBI): domain Bacteria; kingdom Pseudomonadati; phylum Pseudomonadota; class Gammaproteobacteria; order Pseudomonadales; family Pseudomonadaceae; genus Pseudomonas; species Pseudomonas sp. NPDC012596. Next base: position 408,726 of record NZ_JBIBEB010000002.1, read on the forward strand.
ACCGGGCAAGCATAGGTAAACTGGCCGTTCGGAAAACCAGGGGAATCGGTAAAACACTGTTACCTGATGATGGGTTGTGTTGTGGCTTGGGGCCCCATCGCCGGCAAGCCGGCTCCCACAGGTATACCGGTGCCTTCGGGGCCAGCGCGGTCTTGGGACTGCCCCCAAAGTTTGGACACCAATCCAACCCTGGGGCAGTCCACTTTGTGGGAGCCGGCTTGCCGGCGATTGGGCTGCACAGCAGCCCTACCCGGTCAGCAGCACAGTCACGCGTAACCCGCCACCGTCGCGGTTGGTCAGCATCAGCTCACCGCCATGGCTGGCGGCAATCCGCTGGGCAATGCTCAACCCCAACCCGTAGCCGCCGGACGCTTGGTTGCGCGAATTCTCCCCACGTACGAAAGGATCGGTAATGGTCGCCAGCAGCCCTACTGCAATGCCGGGCCCGCGGTCATCAATATGGATGGAAACGCCCGTGGATGCGCGCTCGAGCGTGACCGATACCTCCCTGGCATAGCGCAGCGCATTGACCAGCAAATTCTGCAGGCAACGCTGCAGCAGCAAGGCATCGACCCGCAGGCTGCCCGCTTTGCCTTGCACCGGCAGCGGCTCGTCGGCGCTGGCCAGGTCGGCGCACAAGCGTGCCACCAGCCGGTCGATATCGACGTGTTGCAGGTTCTGCTGTTCGCCTGCGCGCAAGTAATCCAGCACCTGGCCGATCATGTCGTCCATCTGCGTGATGTTCTGCCGCAAGCGCTCGCGGTGGTCATCATTCGGCAGCCGTTCAAGGCGCAGGCGCATGCGTGTCAGCGGGGTGCGCAGGTCATGGGACACGGCGGCCAGGAAGTAAGCCTTGTCGTTGACCATGGCAATAAGGCGTTGCTGCATCGCGTTGAAGGCCTGGGCAGCCTGGCGCACTTCCTCCGGGCCATCCAGGGCCAGGGGTGGTTGTTCCAGGTTGCCGCCCAGGCCACGCGCGGCATCGGCCAGGCGCCGCAGCGGCCGCAGGCACAGGCGTACCGCGATCAGGCACACCAGCAGCACTGCGACGATACGCAGTGCATACACCCGCAGCAGGTAATCGCTGATCAGCACCCACGCCGACTCACCGCTCCAGCCCTGCAATTCCTGACCGTCGATGGTCAGCCAGTGGCCGTCGGCCAAAGGGACGGCGAACTGAATATGCGCCTGGGCTGTGCGCAGCCCGAACAGGCTGCGCCAGACGATCGGCTGGCCCAACTCATCGGTCAGTTGCACCTTGAGCAGCCGCACCGCCTGGGCATGCCCCAGTTCGTACTTCAGCGCCTGTTGCAGCAGCAGCTCGACGCGGCGTCGCCCGCGGCGGTGGTCTTCCTCAACAGGTGGCACATCGTCGGCGCAGCGCAGTTGGTAGTGGGCCGGCACCTGCAAAGCAGGGGCAACGTGGCAGTCAGCCTGGGCGATCAGCGGTGCGCTGCGCGCAGCCATCAGCCTGACGGGGGCCTCGAGCACCTGGGCAAAACGCACATCGAACCAGATGCTGCTGGACATCAACTGGATCACCAGCGTGCCGCTGACCATGATCAGCAGTAGCTGGCCAAACAGCGTGCGCGGCCACAGCCGCCGCAGCCAGCGCATTTCAGCTGGCTGCTTCGGCGCGGGCGATGCTCATCAGGTAGCCTTCGTTGCGGATGGTGAGGATCTGCACATCGCTGGCGGGCGCGCGGCGCAGCTGCTGGCGCAGGCGGCTGATGCACATGTCTACCGAGCGGTCGTCGGGGTGGTGGTCGCGGCCGAATGCGCTGCGCGTCAACTGGTCGCGTGAAACCACGCGGTTGTTGGCCTCCAGCAGCTCACGCAACACCCGGTAATCGGAGCGCGGCAGGGTCAGCGTTTCGCCGTCCGGGCGGGTCAGCAGGCGTTTTACGTGATCCAGGCTGAAGCCTGCAAAGCATTGGGCTGCTGGCGCAGGTTGTTCGACAGTCGCATCCAGGCGCTGGGGGCGGCGCAGCACGGCCTTGATGCGGGCTATCAATTCGCGAGGTTCGAACGGCTTGGCCAGGTAATCATCGGCACCCACTTCCAGGCCGATGATGCGGTCCAGCGTGCTGCCCTTGGCCGACAGCATGATCACCGCCAGGCCCGGCACGGCCTGCAGTTGCCGGCACAGGCTCAAGCCGTCCTCGCCCGGCAGCATCAGGTCGAGCACCACCAGCTCTACCTTATGCCGCGCCAGCTGCTGGCGCATGGCTTCTCCATCAGCCGCAGCCAGCACGGTGTAGCCGGCATCGGTCAGGTAATCGCAGAGAAGTTCGCGGATCTCGTCGTCATCATCGACGACCAGCAAGGTAGTGCTCATTACTAAAAACACCTGTTCGGTGAGTGCCAGCAGCGCTCATTACATTCGATTACATCCCCATACAAGCCGGGCATGGAGCCAAGGGGGCGGATGCCTAGAATCCTAACAAAAAATCATCTGCAAATACGAAGCCTTCCCAAATGAAACCTCAAAGCATGACGATTCACCCGCTTGCCTTGTTCGTTGCGCTGGCCATCAGTGGTAGCGCTGTGGCCGCCGAAAGCCAGCCGCTGGAGCTGGACGCCACGCAGATCGAAGACAGCGCGCTGCTGCCCGCCGACGCCGCCGGGCAACTGGGTTACACAGTAGAAAGCACCCGCAGTTCCACCGGCCTGGATCTTACCCCCAGGCAGACGCCGCAGTCTGTCACCAGCATCACCCGCCAGCAGATGGACGACCGCGATATCCACACCATCGAGCAGGCCCTCGACACCACGCCAGGCGTGAGCACGAGCAAGTCTGAAGTGGGCGGGCGCACCGATTTCCGTGCCCGGGGCTACTCGATCAGCAACTGGAAGGTGGACGGCCTGCAGTTTCAGGGCGGCTCGGACTTCAGCGGCGGCGGCAACGCGCTGAACATGGACCTGTACGAGCGCATCGACATCGTCCGTGGCGCCAACGGCCTGCTCGGCGGTACCGGCGACCCCTCGGCCACCGTCAACCTGATCCGCAAGGCGCCGACCAGAACCTTTGGCGGCAGCGCCTACGCCACCTACGGCAGCTGGGACAAACGCCGCCTGGGCGCCGACCTCAACCTGCCGCTGTCCGAAGATGGCCGCCTGCGCTCGCGCTTCGTGATGACCCAGCAGGACGCCAACTCGTTCCGCGACAACCAGTCCGAGCGTTCCCGCGCGGCCCTGGCCAACTTCGAATTCGACCTGGATGACGCCACCACCCTGGGCGCCGGTTACCAGTACGAATACAACAAAGTGGTAGGCGGCGGCTGGGGCGCCAACATCCCGATCTGGTACCGCGACGGCAGCACCACCAACCTGCCGCGCAGCACCAACCTGGTACCGAGCTGGAGCTTCGGCGAATACACCACCCGTACCGCCTTCGGCTCCGTGGCACACCGTTTCGACAACGGCTGGGCCCTGGACCTGAAAGTGGCCCAAAGCACCGCCGAGGTGCTCAACCACCGCGGCCTGGCCAAGGTCAACTCGGCCGGGCGCGGCAGCTACGGCGGCTACTGGGGCCAGGACGGCAGCGGTGCAGTGCTCAACGGCCTGCACAGCTCCAGCGACACCACCCAGCAGTCCGCGCAAATCGACTTGTCTGGGCCGTTCCAGCTGTTTGGCCGCACCCATCAGGCGATGGTCGGCTACAACGACAGCCGCACCGTAGCCTGGTCGCCGGAATACACCTGCACCATGGTCGGCGCCGACCGCATCACCGCACCTTCGGTAGGCTGCCAGTTCCGCGCCAACAACGGCCTGCCAGTAACCGACTGGCACAACGGCGTGGACAGCGACTACGACATGCTCGCCTCGCGCACCGGCCGCCACAGCAAAACCACCACCCGCCTGCAAGGCATGTACGCGGCCACCCGGTTGAGCATCACCGACCCGCTGTCGGTCATCGTTGGCGTACGCACCACCGATTACTCCGCCACCACCAACAATGTCAGCGGCGTGCGCAGCAACCAGCAGAACAGCGGCATCGTCACGCCGTACCTGGGCGCGGTGTACGACCTAAACGACACCTACTCGCTGTACGCCAGCTACACCGACATCTTCAACCCACAGACGGCAGAGACCGAGAGCGGCACCAAGGTCGAGCCGATCCGCGGCAAAAGTTACGAAACCGGTATCAAGGGCGAGTGGCTGGATGGCCGCCTGAACGCCTCTGCGGCGTACTTCCGCACCAAACAGCAGAACAAGGCAGTACTCGACGACGGCCTGACCACCCCGACCGGTGGCGATGCCTACAAGGCCGGTACCGGCCAGGAAACCGACGGCATCGACCTGGAAATCGCCGGCGCCCTGACCCCGAACTGGAACCTGTACGCGGGCTATACCTACCTGCACTTCCGCCGCGTCGACAGTGACGGCCGCAGCGACCCGTCGCACCTGTTCAAGGCCTCCACCACCTATCGCCTGTCCGGCCCGCTCGACCGCCTGACTGTGGGCGCTGGGGTAAAGGCGCAGAGCAACATCCGCGCGATCTCGAGCCCTGCCGGGCAGCCGGTTAACGGCGTGAGTGCGGGGGCTACCGATGTGAACTGGTCGGGGTATGCGATCTGGAATGCCATGGCCAAGTACCAGGTGACTGACGACACCTCGGTTAGCCTTAATGTCGACAACCTGTTCGACAAGCATTACTACACCCAGTACGGGTTCTATGCCGGGGCGATTTATGGGGACCCGCGGAATGTGTCGGTGACGGTGAGTACGGCGTTCTGAGGGTTGCACCTCCAGAGTCACGCTGGAGGTGCTCATACTCCGCTTGCCTCTTCCTCAGGTTGCCATCCGTCAGGGGCGAGGCCAGGAAGGGGATAGAAGAGGCGCTGGGGGTGGGGCCGAGGCTGCTGAGATCGGGTGCGTTTGAAGGTCTCTGAGGCAAATGTTCGAGGTTTGGGGTGAGAGGGCTGACGGGCTCCCACACTTGCGGATCTAAATATCGAGCGACTGCACCGGGATGCCGAGCGCGGCTGCGATTTTATCGCGTGTGGCCTTGCGTGGGCGTTCTGCGGCCTCCTGCTGCGAGTAGGCTGACTGGGTTATGCCCAGGCGTTCGGCAACCTCCGCTTGTGTAAGGTCCAGGTGCTTGCGCCATGCAGCAATGGGAGTCAGCCCCTCTTTGACCATGTATCCAACCACGTCATTGGGGACCAAGTCCTCCTGTGGGCGGCTTGCGATGTAGTCGGCATACGGCAGCACGACGAAAGCAGGGCGGCCATCTGCCCCGTTGATGATCTGTACGTTAGTAGGTGTGTTCATCGCGCTTCCTGACCTCCTCGATGTTGACGATCCTCACCCCGCCATCCCAGTCAAAAAGCACGCGGTAGTTTCCCACACGGAGCCGGTAACCATACCGGTGGTTGACCAACGCCTTGACGTTCAGGACGTCCGGCATGTGGCCTAGTGCCTGGGCGGCATCGTAGAGCTTGGGCTGGTCGGTCTTGTTGACCTTTCGGAGCTGCTTCACGGCTTTGCGTGACCAGTGAATCGTGTTCAAGACAGCCCTGTCCTCAATAAGTTGATTATGAGTGTTTTATAAGTATTTTCAAGGTCGACATGGTCGAGGCGGATCTGCGCATGGGAGCTGGGTCGAGGCCTGGTGGTAAGAAGCCGCCCGAATTGTGCTCAGGTGCAGGTAAGCGGCTGCCTCAGGCATGACGGATATATTGGGTACGCATTAATGGCTCTGAAAATCTCCAGGGCTTCGACGCGCTTGGCTGGGCGAAGACGGGGATGGGGTGGCGAATCCTGCAGGCTGCCTTGCTTTACAACAAGGTCTCGAATTCCTAGTGGGCTGTGGGAATATTCTTTTCAGTGCTCAGGCGGGATTAGGGCCAAGGCCGGCAGGCCGGGGCAGTATGTGGAGACTGGGGGAGTTGGCCGGCATCAAGCTACGAGCAAGGGACCATTTGCCACCGCAGGTACACCTCACGGTAGGCGGTGTAGATGTGGTAACCAGTCTTGAATATGTTGCAGTGATACAGGGCAAGGCACCGGCCAAAGTGGTGGAGGAGGCCCTAGCGTGGGTCGCGGCCAATCAGGCCGATCTGTTGAAGGAGTGGATGAAATGGCATCGATGAAACGTCCCCGCCTGCGGGCTGTTCAGCCACGGCCGGGCGTGCGGCTGGAGCTGACTTTTACCAATGGTCAGCGATACGACCTGGATTTGAGCGATTCGCTTGCGGCGTATCCGGGGCTGGCCCCTCTTGCTAAGGGCAATGCGTTCCAAGGCGCCACGCTGGGTGACGGGGGATGGACAGTTGAATGGCCGGCGCTGGATATTCAAATCGGGGCAGACTCGTTGTTGCTGGACACCCTTGCCCAGACAGCGCCGGATGAAAACACGCGGATTTTCATTAGCTGGCGCTTGCGGCATCGGATGACGCTCGACCAGGCCGCGGAAGCGCTGGGCGTGAGTGCGCGTAGCATCAGTCGATACAGCAGTGGCCGAGAAGCAGTGCCGCGCACATTGGCGCTGGCGTGCCTTGGCTGGGAGGCGTGGGCGCGGGAGGCTGCCTGAGCTTGGCTTGGCAGGGACAATCTAGACAACGCAAACAAAAAAGGCCCACCTTTCGATGAGCCTCTTTGCTACTGCGTATGGTGCGGCACCAGGAGTCGAATCAGCCGTTAACTCTATGATATACAACGAAATTTAAAGCTCTCCTCCTGATTAGTATCGCTAAAACTATTCTAAATCCACCCCGTTGATTTCATATTTGATTCATTAGAACTCTCCAAGTGGCTTAGCAAACCCGACTGGAGTTGTATGGCTTTGAGAAAATCCATAAAAGTGATTCAGTGACTTTCTAGGATGCGCACATATTGCGTTGGGGATTCAGAAATGGCACCTTTAGTACTCGCTAGGGAAGATACTCCGAAGGAGACGGGCATGGCCAATACTTATAATATATACAAGGTAAAACCCCATAAGTTGGAGCAGCTCAAAGAAAAGCTCCGAACGGTGGGGTTAGCTGAGCAGAAGACTCATGTTGCAAATGCTTACTCAAAGACATTTTACTATTCTGAAGTTAATCCGGGGAATGACGTTTGGTGGTGGGATACGTATCGGAACTTCTTTAAAGATGATTTGCCAGTACCTAAAAATGTTTTCAATTTCGGGATGTTGCTTTGCCAACATATAGCCCAGCCTGAAACCATTTATGCGGTAAGCTTGGGTAAGTCGCACTTTTATCTATCTAAATTTATCCAGCTTGATTTCGGTATTGATTTGGCCATTCGTATGGCAGACGAAAACTCAATATTGCTGAAGAAAAGTCGATACTTTACGGGTACAAAAAGACAGGATGTTTCTTCGTACCAACAATTTCAGATTGATAGTTACGAGCCTGGGGAGTCGGTCGATCACCTCAAGCTAAAAGCAGCAGACAAAGATATTTGGGGTAAACGTAATATTATTTTTGCAGACTCTATCCAAATGGACATGGATAAGGCGCCGCTTGAATTGTCAGAAATTTTTGAGCAGATTGAGAAAAGTTACCAGGACGATAAAATCATACACTTGCCAAAATTGGAGGCTGTGACAGAGGAGTTGAGCGGTGAGCTGGATTCTGTAGCGTTTGAGAGTTTGAAACGTGGTGAGGGGGGAGTCGCCATTCAGGAGTTCCAAGTGCACGGGGTTGCGATATGCTTTAGTTTTCATGACTACGACTATCGAATTTCAGCAAAAACTGAGGGTGATATTTTTCGCAAGAGTTTAGGGAATACGCTAGACATTGCTAGTGTCTCAGGCTTTATTCAAGACCATGCTGAGATTACGAACATTAATGAGATCTCTGTCCAATTTAAGAACGAGGAGTCTGGGGCTTTTACTAAGCCGCTTAAAGAGCTGCTTGACTTTCCAATATCCTTCGATGGTGCAGATTACTTCCTTAAGGGAGGGGAGTGGTTTGTATTCAACCAGACTTTCATGGATTATCTGAAGCGTTCCTTGGAAAGTATCGATATAGTTGTTGAAGAGGATTTAATAGAAGCAGACTTTCAGCGCTGGAAAGCCCAGAAAGAACGAAGAATCGCTGCCAACGAGCAAGTCGATGATAAGCTAACTTATCGGGAAGCATATTTTAACCAGAAAATATGTGCTGATCGTGGGTTTGTATTGCTTGATAGGCAGTTGACTCTGATACAGTCACTTAAGAAAAAGAAAAACCAGTACCGGGTTGAGGTCGCTGATATATATAAGTCGGGTGAGATCATTTCTGTAAAGATTTCTGAGACCAATTCTGAGTTGATCTACAATATCGAGCAGTCCAAAGACTCCATAGAGTTGATCAAAAGGAAGGTGATAAAGTTTGATAAGTCAATAAAAACGGCTTCATTGTGGTTTGTGTTTGAGGGTGATATAGAAAAGATTACTGACTATAATTCCATTCAGTTTCTTCTAGCTGTGGAGTCATGGCACAAGCTTGTCAGAGGGTTCGGGCTTAAGCCAAAGATATATATATCGAAACATGTTGTCTAAGTTTCAGGGTGTGGTTGGCTATTTTTACATGTGAAACATATTTTAATTTTTCAAGCCAACTATTGCTTAGTTGCTTATTTTTTACTTACAGATTGCTTTTTTGGTAATCATGGCTACCTAGTTCCTTTATAGCTGACTGCTGGTGACTCCTTATGCATACGCACGAACAGTACAATGGAATTTTTCTTTCAACTGATAGCCAGTTTGCCGGGCTTCTAAAGGTTGCGGGAGCGAACAGTAATCTGAAACTTGTTGGGCAGAAATTCTGGGAGTGTCCCGAGGCCGAATATACAGATATTCACGGGGTGATGAACGATGGTAAAAAGGTCTCGCTTCTGGATTGTGTGCTGAATGGTAAGAATAAATATAGATTCGATGATAACTCGCAGTGTGAAAGTATCTTCTTTCCACACTTTGTTGCTGTCGGTGAAGAGTACATTAGCTCTGGTGAGTCCGTCATTCAGGCAGTTCGCTACCATTTCGAGAACGTCGATCGTCTTCTAAGCAATCACAAAACTTTCAAGGCATTACATCCAGGCGTAGAAGACGTTCGCCAGCTCCTTGAGAATGATCACAAGCGTCAGGAGCAAATAGGAGAAACTTATGGATGGACAAGGCTTGAATTTGACCCTCAGATTGGTGATTATCCGCATCTTCTGTATTTCAGCGGCGCATGGGAAATATTAGCTGGTCAGGCAGATGTTGGCAAAATATCATTGACGAATAGGACTTCTCATAATATGGGAAGTGCTGCCGGAATCGGAATAAGCAATGAAGTCACTGTTAATATCGAATTTAAAGAAGCTAAGACGCTAGGCGTAGCGATTGATACACTTATAGGCTTGCACAGTTTGTTTGAGCTTATCCTTGGACACCGTCAGCGTTATCGCTGGATTGAGCTCGAACTCACCCATCGCTCAACGGCCCCGGCGCCTGATATCCCTAGTTGTGCACGCTTATATTGGAGCCTGTGCAACGAACGTGTTGAAGGTGATTCAAAGATCAGTCTGGGCGACGCCCTTTTGTCTCCAGAACGACGTCCCGATGAATTTTCCAAAGTAATGACAGGTTGGATCAATAGTGCTGGGAGTATGAACCACCCCAGGACACGATTCGCGACTGCTTTCTTTGATAGCTATAGTATCAATCGTATAGTTGGTGCTGCCAATATGTTTGACTTGTTGCCTGAGAGCCATGCGCCTAAAGTAAAGGAAGCAGATGCTTTGCTCAAAGATGCAGTGAAAAAATGCCGTGATATATTCAAAGCGTTGCCGGATAGCTTCGCTAGGCAGTCTGTTCTATCGAGCTTAGGGAGGGTTGGAAAGGCAAGTTTGCGCGATAAAATATATCACCGAGCTGAAAAGGTAATTGCGGCGGTTGGAGAAAGATTTCCAGATTTGTACTTGCCATGTAATCATGCGGTATTGTCACGTAATCACTATGTGCATGGCAGCAAGCGTTCATTTGATTATGAAGATAATTTCACGGAGTTTGCCTTCCTCACTGATACTCTGGAGTTTGTCTTCGCTGCATCTGATTTACTGGATCTTGGATGGGATTTGAAGGCCTGGATCGAGCAAGAGAATTCAATGACACATCCGTTTGGAGTTTATGCTGCAAATTATTTAGAAAATGTTAATCGTTTAAAGAATCTGCTTGAACTTCCATGAGTTCTCTAAACGGCGAGTGGGTGCCCGGACTGTCAAATAATAATATTTTGTCGCCTTGTTGTGTTGAGTGAGGCGACAAGTAAAAAACCATTCGACATGTTTTCTTTGCCAAGCCCAGGGGTTTCTAGCTCCCATCGTTCTGCTATTTTCTTTGGATGATACTTGCCTGACGTAGATGCCGTTCCGTGTTACATGCGAGCCAGTCAGCACACCAGTTAGAAACAGTTACATGTCGAATGGCTTCTTCATGTCCGTCCTCCAATTTAGGCAGCGACGACATTGATCTGACCGTGTCCCAGTTCATGGTCGAATTCATTTCAGTGGGTGGAAGAAACACGATATTTGAGGGTTATATCGCGAAACATTTCTACTCCCGCTAACTGCAAGCCACTGCGCTAAATTCCTCGCCTCCTCGCCTCCTCGCCTCCTCGCCTCCTCGCCTCCTCGCCCCCATGCCATCCACCCATCCACCCATCCAGCATCTCGACGTGGATACACGCTTGAAAAAATTTGCGTTTGTGAGTGCAGCCGCTGAGCGTGAATACAAAGACCTACCCAAGGACGTTCAGGACGATTTTGGTAAAGACCTGCGACGCATCCAGTATGGTCAGGACCCAGAGCGGCCGGTCAAGTCGTTGACCGAGTCGGTAGGGGCGGGTGCGATTGAGCTCATCATCAACGGCAGCCCCGCATTCCGATGCGTGTATGTGGCCAAATATGCAGACATGGTCGTCGTGTTGCATTCGTTCGTAAAAACGACCAATGGGTCTGACCGGCACGCGATGCAGGTCGCCGAACAGGGGATGAAGGAGTTGAAGCAAGAACTGAGAAAAATGGGATACAGGGTTTAGCTGCCAGGCGTTTGGGTGATCACGATCTGGGGGGGCGAGCCAGCATCGTTCGAAGGCAGGCTCAGGGTGGTGCGAAAGCCGAGCTTGTCCAGCATGTCCATCATGGCGTCTAAGGTGAATTTCTCGATCTTGCCATTTGCAAGCTCGGATATGCGGGATTGGGTTACGTTCAGCTTGGCCGCAGCCTCATGCTGCTTGAGGCCCATTTTTTTGATGCAGTCAGTGATGAAGATGGACAAGTCCATTTTCAAGGCCATTTTGCTGGCGGTATCAGCGTCGTGGGTGGCGTGGAAAGGGCTTTCGTGGAATTGAAGCGCCATTGGCTTGCCTCAGTAGAAATATCTCAAATTTGCGATAAATCGTAGCGGGCGTTTGCTGGCGAGTCAAAGCGTTTCTGGTGGAGGGGTGTCTGATTTTGAGCTGTGCTGGTGAGTAGAGCATTGCATCTGCTTTGGGGTGTTGGGGCTGCTGTGCAGCCCATCGCAGGCAAGCCAGCTCCTACACCGGTCGTGGTGGCTTCGGGGGATTTGTGACAACACGACGTTGGCTGGGCGAAGGGGGGAATTCGGGGCTGGCGGAAACAAAAAAGGCCCACCTTTCGGTGAGCCTTTTTGATACTGCGTCTGGTGCCGGCACCAGGAATCGAACCCGGGACCTACTGATTACAAGTCAGTTGCTCTACCATCTGAGCTATACCGGCAATGGGGCGTCATTATAACGATCGTTCGACGCCTGTAAACCACTTCCTTTCAAATACTCGAAAATGACCTAAGTCACCGGCCTAAAAGGAGAATTTTCCTACCAGCCGCGGTGGATGGTATTGACGTTTGGCTCGGTCTTGCCGGGGTTGAAGAACAGCTTGTCGTTGTCGCAGCCGCGCTTGCGGCAGGGGCTTTCGGTGCGCAGGGGCAGGCCGTTGTCGCCGCCCAGCTGCATGGCTGGGGTGTTCCAGCCCAGGTTGCTGGTGGGCTGGGGCGCGGGGCTATTGCTGCAGGCGGTCAGGGTGAGCGCGAAGGCCAGCAGGGCGAGGGGTTTGGCTTGGGTCACGATGTCTAAGTCCGTTTGTCCATGTCGGTCTGGCGCAACGCCAGACGGTCGCGGGGCTGGCGGGCAGCGCGCGACGTAGCTTTTTAATGATTTGGAGTGGGGATGATACACCGTTGGCTTGGGGTTGCGGTGCCTTGGGGCGGGAGGGCGCTGAATGTGCGGGCCTCTTCGCGGGGCAAACCCGCTCCCACAAAAACCGGGCGGTGGGGCTGTGGGATTGGGGGGCATCTGTAAGGGATTTCTGAAGCTGAAACCAAATGCTTCAGGGTTGGGGTGTTTGGGAATTATCCTACGCGCGCTGCTGAAGCTTCACGATTGGCGTGAAAGACACTCAGGGATACCGTTCCTGGGTCGCCGATTCTGGTGACCGGGTGTGAGAACCCGATTGCGAATAAGCAGTAGCCACATGGTGGTCGTACGCGGGCAGACTTCGGTCTGGCCGAGCTTCCTTATTCCCTCGGTTTCTCACCCCGCGTACGGCTGCCACCCAAATCCGTGAGAAAGATTTTCGTGGCAGGCCTTTCCCTTGGAATAAGGAATTAGCCATGAAGAAAATCGTTCCAGACCCACCGCGCCCTCTCATCACCACGCCATATTTCTCGATCCACAGCGACATCTCCCCAACCGACGCCATCGCCCACGCCCTCGAGCTTATGCGTGTCGTAGCCGAAACCATCGATAACCATTGCCGTGACCACGCCGGAAAACCCGGCCTGCACCTGCTGGTCAACGCCGCCCATGCAGCCGATTCGGCCTGCGTGCTGGTGCAGCATGCAAAGCGGCGTTTGGAAGACGCCCAGGCTAAGGAGGCGGTGCAATGAGTCAGGATCCCAAGCCTGTTACCACCGCGGGCCTCGAAACATTCCTTGAAGTCGGTAACCCGGCGGTGGGCCTCCTGCGTGTGCAGCCCGGTATCCCAATCGATGCGGCCTATGAGCAGGTGTCAGTGCTGCTGGGCTACATCAAGCACCTGGTGCGTGAAGGTGATATGGAGGACGACCATAAGCTGCTGGGTGCGGCGGATTATCTCAGTTCATTGGCTAAGGCTTTGATGAACGATATTGAGATGGGCAGGAATAGAGTCCGGTGAAGTGGGTAATGCTGCTCACTTGAGTTATGCATTGCCTGAGGTGGGGCCGCTTTGCGGCCCATCGCGACATAGGCCGCTCCCACAGTCTCCGCGCATGACCTGTGAGCGACTTGGGGTCTTTTCGCGGGCAAGCCCGCTCCTACAAGGAGTGGGTTTTGCCTAATGGATTTTTTGTTTATGCACAAGAGGCATCCATGCCTTGCGCGAAAGGCATGCCGATTCCACACGCCGTCGGTCTTTGCGCAAATGCCTGTTTTTACTGGGCTTGGCGAGCACTTCGGAATAAGCCAGGCGTTTGAAATAGCGCTTGGCTGCAAACATTCATCACAAGCTTGTTCACAGACTTATCCACAGGTTGTGCTGTGGCTAACTGTCGCGTTCTGCCAGTAAAAGCAGGTTGCGTGGGGTGAGCGGGTAATCGCAGAAGGTACCCAGGCGCACGGTGTAGCCTTGCTCTTCAAGGAACAGCGCGCGGTCGAGTACCAGCCACAGCTCCAGGGGGCGGCGGAACAGGTTGCGCACCCGTTCGAGGTTGCGCACTGCAGCCAGGCGCTGCCAGCCGACGGCTTCGAGGGCTTCCCAGTCGGGAGTAAGGGTGAGTTCCAGGTCGCGCAGCGCGGCCAGGTCGCGGCAGTACTGCTCGAAGGGTTTGCTCAGCCATGCAACCGGCAAAGACGGGGTAGGCAGATAGTCATCGCATTGGCGTTGTTGGCGCTGCAGCAGGTCGAAACCCAGGCGCCGGGCCATGGAGCTGTCGCGCTGGTGGCGCACGCGTGCGCCGGCGGTGACGGTTTCGCTCAGGGGCAGGCCGAGGTCGGTCAGTGACAGGTGCAGCGGCGAGTGTTGCGCGGCTGTGGATAACGGCTGGTAGTGCTCGGCCTGGATGCGGTTGTAGCAGCACGGCGCCACGGCCAGGTGGCGGCAGCCTTGCTGGCTGGCCACGCGCAGCAAGTGCACGTGCAGGTCGCCGCAGGCGTGCAGGGCCACCACGCTTTTGTCGCTGTCGAGATGGCGGCGGCTGTCGGCGGCCATCACGTCCTGATGGATGTGGGTGGCCGGCAAATGGTGATGGTCGCTCAAGGCCTGGCCGGCAGCGACCAGTGCGGCGTCGTACTCAAGGCAGGTCAGCTGCTGGCCAGGCTGCAGCAGGCGGCGGCCAAGGTAGCCTTTGCCCGAGCACCAGTCCAGCCAGTGCTGGGTTTGTGCGCGAAAGCCCAGGCGGCGGCTGAAGGCTTCGATCTGCTGCCATTTACGGCCGGGCACGTTGACGTCCAGGCGGTGGGCGGCGGGGGGCAGGCCGGTGTCGGGTAGGTCGCCAAGGGCGCAGAGCTGTTGAGCTTTATCGGCTAACTGTGGATAAGGCGCGGGCAGGGCTTGCGGGTCGAGGTCGGCTTCGGCGTCGGTCAGGCTGCAGTGGCGCAGGTGGGCGGAGAGTTCGGGGTGTTGGGCTTCCCAGTCCAGGCGCAGGGTGGTGAAGGGCCTGGGTTTCCACAGCTGTTGGTGCTCGGTCAGGAACTGGTCGAGGGCCTGGAAGCGGTCGTTTAGGTGGTGGCTGTGGAGGTAGGGGGGCATGGGCTTGAGGGGGGTGGGGGTTATAGGGCCTCATCGCGGGCAAGCCCGCTCCTACAGTCATAGCACCGGTTGTAGGAGCGGGCTTGCCCGCGATGAGGTCAGCGAGATCTCAGCGCCCCTGGCAGGCGTCTACGCGCAACCAACGCTCCAGCAGCTTGAAGCCCTGTACCAGAATGAACGAGATCAGCAGGTAGAACAGGCCTGCCGCAAAGAAGATTTCCACCGGCAGGTAGGTGCGGGCGATGATGGTCCGTGCCATGCCGGTCAGCTCCAGCAGGGTCACGGTGCTGGCCAGCGCACTGGCCTTGAGCATCAGGATCACTTCGTTGCTGTAGGCCGGCAGGCCGATGCGCGCAGCGCGGGGCAGCATGATGTAGAACAGCGTCTTGCCGCGCGACATGCCCAGCGCCCGAGCCGCCTCGATCTCACCCTTGGGGATCGATTGCAGCGCGCCACGCAAAATCTCGGCGATGTAGGCGGCGGTGTGCAGGGTCATGGTCAGCACCGTGCACCAGAACGGGTCGCGCAGGTAGGGCCACAGGCTGCTTGCACGCACCGCATCGAACTGCGCCAGGCCGTAATAGACCAGGAACAACTGCACCAGTAAGGGCGTGCCACGGAAGAAGAAGATATAGCTGTAAGGCACGGCGCGCACATACCAGTGCCTGGAGGAGCGGGCGATGCCCAGCGGGATCGCCAGGATCAGCCCTGCGACAACCGCAATGGCCACCAGCTCCAGGGTCAGCGTGGCACCCTGGGCCAGGCGTGGCAGCCACTTGATGATCACTTCCCAATTCATTGCTCAGCCCTCGCAAAGCCGCGAGCGGCGCGTTTTTCCATGAAGTGCATGCCGGTCATGGCGACGATGGTCAGGCTCAGGTAGATGCAGGCCGCAACCATATAGAAGGTGAAGGGCTCTTTGGTCACGGTCACGCCGATCTGTGCGTGGCGCATGATTTCTTCAAGGCCGATCACCGACACCAGCGCGGTGTCCTTCATCAGGATCATGAACAGGTTGCCAAGGCCGGGCAGGGCGATGCGCCACATCTGCGGCAGGATGATCCGCGAGAGGATGCGCGCCTTCGACAGGCCCAGCGCCAGGCCGGCTTCACGGTGGCCCTTGGGGATCGCCAGGATGGCACCGCGGAACACTTCGGTGGCATAGGCGCCGAAGCACAGGCCGAGGGCGATCACGCCGGCGGCGAAGGCGCTGAGTTCCAGGCCGGGCATGTTGAGGGCGTTGCCGAGGCTGTTCATCAGCCCAACGGTGCCGAAGTAGATAAGCAATACCCAGAGCAGTTCGGGCACACCACGAACCAGGGTCGAGTAGAAGCCGCCAAGCCATTGCAGCGGTTTGATCGGGGAAGTCTTGGCCAGGGCGCCGAGCAGGCCCAGGACCAGCCCAAGCAGCAGGGCGCAAAGCGCCAGTTTTACGGTCATCAAGGTGCCAGCCGCCAGGGCCGGACCGAATCCGTGCAGGTCGATATTCATGGGCAGGGTCGTTCTAGGGACTGGCACGCCGCCAGGGCGTGCCAGTCGGGGCGAATCAATAGATGCTGAACGGGAAGTACTTGTCGTTGATCTTCTTGTAGGTGCCGTCGGCGACAATTTCCTTCAGTGCGGCATTGAGCTTGTTGCGCAGCTCGTTGTCGCCTTTGCGCACGGCGATGCCGACCTTGTCACTGTCGTTGACCGGGTCGCCCTTGAACTCGTAGTTCTTGCCGGCGTCGGACTTCAGCCAGTCATAGTTGGCATATTTGTCGGCGAGGATGGCGTCCAGGCGGCCGGAGGTCAGGTCCAGGTAGGCGTTTTCCTGGCCGTCATACAGGTTGACCTTGAACTCGCCGTCCATGCCACCGTTGTCGTCCAGCCAGGTCGCGGCCTGGGTGGCGCGCTGGGTACCGATGGTTTTGCCCTTGAGCGAAGCACGGTCGGTTTTGAAGTCGACGTTTTTCGGTGCGATGAACTGCTGCTTGTTGGAGTAGTACGGGTCGGTGAAATCAACCGCCTGCTTGCGCTCGTCGGTGATCGACAGCGAGGAGATCAGGAAGTCGAACTTCTTGGCGTTCAGCGCCGGGATGATGCCGTCCCAGTCAGAGGTGACCACTTCGCATTCGACCTTCATCTTGGCGCACAGCGCGTCGCCGATGTCCTTGTCGAAGCCGACCACCTGGCCGCTGGCATCTTTGTTGTTGAAGGGCGGGTAGGCCGCCTCGATGCCCATTTTCAGTTTTTCGGCTGCCATGGCATTGGCCGAAAACACCAGAGTGGCGGCAGCTGCCAGGAGGAATTTCTTGTAGGTCTGCATTCGTGTTGCTCCGTTAGCGGTGGCTGGACATGAATTGCTTGCAACGCGCCGAGGTCGGGTTCTCGAAGACCTGCTGCGGCGATCCTTGCTCTTCAACCAGGCCCTGGTGCAGGAAGACCACTTCACTGGACACCTGGCGGGCAAAGTTCATCTCGTGCGTCACCAACAGCATGGTACGGCCTTCTTCGGCCAGTGCGCGGATAACGTTAAGCACTTCCTGGACCATTTCTGGATCGAGCGCCGAGGTTGGCTCGTCGAACAGGATGACCTTGGGGCGCATGGCCAGGGTGCGGGCGATGGCGGCACGCTGCTGCTGGCCACCGGAAAGCTGGGCGGGGTAGCTGTGGCGCTTGTCGAAGATGCCGACCTTGTTCAGCAGCGCTTCGGCGGCTTCGATCGCCTCGGCCTTGCTCTGGCCGAGCACGCGGCGTGGCGCCTCGATGATGTTGTCGAGCACCGACATGTGCGGCCACAGGTTGAAATTCTGGAAGACGAAGCCGATTTCGCTGCGCAGGCGGTTGATCTGGCGGTTGTCGGCAGCGATAAGGTCACCATTTTTGGCAGCCTTGAGCTTCAGCGACTCACCGGCCACTAGGATTTCGCCCTGGTGTGGGTTTTCCAGCAGGTTGATGCAGCGCAGCAGGGTGGACTTGCCGGAGCCGGACGATCCCAGAATGGAGATCACGTCACCGTCACGCGCGGTCAGCGAAATGCCCTTGAGAATTTCCTGGTCGCCGTAGCGTTTGTGCAGGTTGCGGATTTCCAGCGCGGGCGTGGCCTGGGCCATGTGCGGTCCTCATGTGTTCGGGTGCGTTCCCAGCTGTTGGCGGCCTTCCTGGCGTGCGCCAAGCTAGCATAGCGGCATAATGGCGGCCAACAGGGTCGCAGGGGGCTCGGGGCATTGCCGGGGGATTTGTCGCATCGTTGCAGCGCAACGTCGCGCAGATGTCCGCAAGGGGGCTCGCCCAACTCCAGAGCCTTGATGAAAAAAGGCGCGATGGTGCCAGCTTTGGGCAGGTGTGGGAAGCGCTTTTGACCCCTTCGCGGCCAAACCCGCTCCGCAAGCCACTGCGATCCCCTGTAGGAGCGGCTTCAGCCGCGATAGCCTCAACCCGATCCCAGGTTGTACCCCAAGGTTGCACTTTTTTGTATTGCCATGGTGCATAGGTGTTACCAAGGAGCACCTTTGGTGCGTTTGTAAGTGGGTATTTCCGTAATCTCGTCATTTACTGCGAATTTGGCGGCCTTTCGGTCACACTTGGCCGAATGCCCTGCAACCCGCGCCCTTCACGGCTGCCAGATCAATCTGACGAATGCATTCAGCAAATGGCCCGCTTATTGCCGTATGGAATCCGCCGATTGCAGCGACGCCTAAACCAACCCCGGGCGCGCTCCGTTTCAGCAGTCGGGTGGTCCACTCCTTACAAAGGTAGTTTTATGAGCGGTAACAATTCCAATGACCTCGCTCAGGGGCTCAAACAACGGCATGTCACCATGCTGTCCATTGCTGGCGTCATCGGCGCCGGTCTGTTCGTAGGCTCCGGCCACGCCATCGCTGCTGCCGGCCCTGCCGTGCTGTTGGCCTATGCCGCCGCCGGTACCCTGGTGGTGCTGGTGATGCGCATGCTCGGCGAAATGGCGATTGCCTCGCCGGACACCGGTTCGTTTTCAACCTATGCCGACCGCGCCATTGGCCGCTGGGCCGGTTTCACCATCGGCTGGCTGTACTGGTGGTTCTGGGTGCTTGTCATCCCGCTGGAAGCCAACGCCGCCGCGGCAATCCTGCACGCCTGGTTCCCTGCGGTGGATCTCTGGGCCTTCTCCCTGCTGATCACCCTGGCACTTACCCTGACCAACCTGTGCAGCGTCAAGAACTACGGTGAGTTCGAGTTCTGGTTTGCACTGCTCAAGGTGCTGGCGATCATCGGCTTCATCGTCGTGGGTTGCGTGGCCATGTTCGGCTTCGTGCCCAATAGCCAGGTCAGCGGTGCAAGCCACCTTTTCGATACCCAAGGCTTCATGCCTAATGGCCTGGGCGCAGTGCTGGCAGCGATGCTGACCACCATGTTCTCGTTCATGGGTACCGAAATCGTCACTATCGCTGCTGCCGAATCGAAAGACCCGGGCAAGCAGATCAGCCGCGCCACCAACTCGGTGATCTGGCGTATCTGCCTGTTCTACCTGGTGTCGATCTTCCTGGTCGTGGCCCTGGTGCCGTGGAACGACCCTGCGCTGGCCGAGACCGGTTCGTACCAGACCGTGCTGAGCCGCATCGGTGTGCCGAACGCCAAGCTGATCGTCGACATCGTGGTGCTGATCGCCGTGACCAGCTGCCTCAACTCGGCGCTGTACACCTCTTCGCGCATGCTGTTCTCGCTGAGCAAGCGTGGCGATGCTCCGGCTATTGCGCAGCGCACCACCAAGGCATCTACCCCGCATGTGGCGGTACTGCTGTCGACCGCAGCGGCATTCCTCTGCGTGTTCGCCAACTACGTGGCGCCGGCCCAGGTGTTCGAGTTCCTGCTGGCCAGCTCTGGCGCCATCGCGCTGCTGGTGTACCTGGTGATCGCCGTTTCGCAGCTGCGCATGCGCAGCCAGCGTGAAGCGCGTGGCGAGAAGATCGACTTCAAGATGTGGCTGTTCCCGGGCCTGACCTGGGCGACCATTGCCTTCATCGTTGCCGTGCTGGTGGTGATGGGGCTGCGTGAAGACCATCGGGCGGAGATTATCGCCACCGCGCTGCTGAGCATTGGTGTTGTGGCGGCTGGCTTGCTGGTGCATCGCAAGCGCCAGGCGGCCGGGCGGGTGGCGCTGGATAACTGACCCGCGCTGGCTGCAATGAAAAGGCCGCGCCCTGTGAGGGGCGCGGCCTTTTTGGTTCTCAGTGCCGGCCTCTTCGCGGGGCGAGCCCGCTCCCACAGGTTTCTCCACAATGCCCGAGGCCTGTGTACAACCTGTGGGGCCGGCTTTCCTCGCGAAGAGACCAGTACAAACTCAGCCGAACTGTTTCTGCTGCTGTTGCTGCTTGGCCACCAGCTCGGAGGCGGCGATGTACGCTTCCTGGAACTCGTCGCTCTCCAGCCACGCCATGGTGGTGTCTTCGTCGGCGCCATCGAGCCAGGTGCGGTAGGCGTTGAACACCAGCACGATGTAGTCGGTGGCGTGCTCTTCCTTGTGCCCCTTGAGTACCAGGGCCAGCAGCGGGTCGACCAGGAACACCGAGATCATCGCCACCAGGCTGGTTTCCTGCGCGGCTTTCATCTTCTCGAACATATCCTTGTAGCTGTCCGATTCCATGGCCTTGTTGAACACCTGCTCAATGCTGGCGCTGTCGCCGGCGCTGGCCTTGACTGCCTGGCCGCTGCGCACCATACGGTTCTGCTTGGCCTTGGTGGCGGCGCGTTTGGCGCGTTTCTGTTGCTTGGTATGGGTAGCCATGGGGCTGGAAATCCTTGGGGGCGAAAATGTGCGTATTGAATCGTACTTGCCGAGGAAACCCAAGCGGCAGGCAGTGGTCTGAGGCAGGCCGCCGGATATCCGGTATCCATTGATGAGGTTTCACGGATGAAAACAGCACTCTCGCTTGGCCTGCTGGCTGCGGCGCTCTGTGGTTGCGGCAATATGGCTGCGGTCAAATCGTTCAATACGCCCTACGCCTCGCCGGTTGCAGGCGATACCGCAAGGCTGCGGGTGGTGGCCAATGGCATGGTGCGTGCTGTGCCGGAAAAGGACTGCGTGGACTGGTACAGCCCTGGCGCGGGGGTAATCGCCGTGCCCACCGAAGGCTTCGCCGACCGTAATGGCGAGAGCCTGGGTATGCCTGCCAGTGCGGCGGTGCAGGCGGGGGATGCGGTCAGCGAGGTGCTGGTCCCGGCGGGCAAGCCCTTTACCCTGCACTTTCTCGATCGCGGCCAGTCGGCGGGGTATGACAGGGTGCAGAACTGCCTGGGGATGTTCTCGTTCGTGCCGGAAAAAGGCGCTGACTATGAGTTTGTCGTGCATGGCTACAGTGCCTGCGATGGTTCACTCAAGCGCCTGGGCGACACGCGGGAAGTGCCCAAGCGCAAGGCGGACTATTGCAGTGCCATCGCTAACTTCTAAGCCTTCAGGCTTGCGGTGCCAGCTCATCTTCCTCGAAACCGCGTGAGGCGCGCCCTACCAATTGTGCGTCGGGCGCATACGCAACACTGAGGTCCTTGCCGGGGTAATCCAGCGAATGCAGGAAGTGGCGGATGCAGTTGATCCGGGCGCGCTTCTTGTCGTCGGATTTGATTACCGTCCACGGTGCATCGGCGGTGTCGGTGTGGAAGAACATCGCCTCTTTGGCGGCGGTGTAGTCCTCCCATTTATCCAGCGACTTGATGTCGATGGGTGAAAGCTTCCAGTGCTTGAGTGGGTCATCCCGGCGTGAGATGAAGCGGCGCAGTTGCTCCTCGCGGTTCACCGAGAACCAGTACTTGAACAGCAGGATGCCGCTGTTGCACAGCATGCGCTCCAGGTCCGGCGCCTGGCGCATGAACTCCAGGTACTGCAGGGGCGAGCAGAACTCCATCACCTTCTCGACCCCGGCGCGGTTGTACCAGGAGCGGTCGAAGAACACCATTTCGCCTGCCGTGGGCAGGTGCTGGATGTAACGCTGGAAATACCACTGGCCCTTTTCCTGCTCGGAAGGCTTCTCCAGCGCGACAATGCGCGCGCCGCGCGGATTCAAGTGCTCCATGAAGCGCTTGATGGTGCCACCCTTGCCCGCAGCATCGCGCCCTTCGAACAGCACCACCACACGCTGCCCGGTTTCCTTGACCCAGCTTTGTACCTTCAGCAGCTCGATCTGCAGCGCGTGCTTGGCTGTCTCGTATTCCTGGCGGCGCATGCGCGTGGGGTAGGGGTAGCTGGCCGGCAGGCGCGCAGAGGTGCTGTCCTCGTTGCTGCCTTTCGGTGCGCTGGCCACTTCCAGCGCGGCCGGTGCCTGGCTGATCTGGGTGATGGCCGGCTCGGGTTTGCGCTGACGGGGGCGGCGGGGGCGCGGTTTTGGCGAGGGGCTTGGCGTGGGGCTGTCGGGGGCGGGGAGCAGCAGGGGAGTTTCTTCGCTCATGGAGGTCCTTGCAGGGTCGGGTCGTGTGTCCGTCTGCAATTGTGGGTTTGAGCGAGAAGGCGCTTGTTGATGTTGGTCAACAATGAGAAGTGAGGCAGAAGAGAATGAAAAAATCCAGACAACAAAAAACCCGCACTAGGCGGGTTTCTTGTTGTCGCTTCGGGTAACTTTGCAACCACCAGAAGCTTGAAGGTGGTGCCCAGAGACGGAGTCGAACCGCCGACACGAGGATTTTCAATCCTCTGCTCTACCGACTGAGCTATCTGGGCGACGAGGTGAATTAAATAGATTTCCAGACCGCTCGTCAACGACTTTTTGAAAAAATTTTAAATTAATTCCGTCGCTTACGATTTTTGGGGTCATTCGGCCGGGGGAACGTAGCCTTCCGCCTGGGCGTAGTCTTCGCCGGCGAAAAACTTGTCCATCTCGGCCTGGAGGAACTTGCGGTCCTCGGCGTTCATCATGTTCAGGCGCTTTTCGTTGATCAGCATGGTCTGGTGTTTCTGCCAGTCGGCCCAGGCTTGCTGCGAGATGTGATCAAAGATGTCCTGGCCCTTGGCGCCGGGGTAGGGCGGGCGCTCCAGGCCTGGCAATTCTTTGTTGTACTTGCGGCACATCACGGTACGGGTCATCGGGCATCTCCTGCAATCAGTTCGTCGGCCGCGCGTTTGAGCAGCTTCTTGACCGGGGCGGCGAGGCCCAGGCGCGGCGGGGTGGCGAGGTTATACCAGAGCCAGTCGGCCTCGGCCACGTGCTGGCCGACCGGGTCGACACGCACAAGCCACGGCTCGATCGCCAGCTGGAAATGGCTGAATGTGTGGGTCAGGCCATCCAGTTCACGGCTTTCTGCCAGGCGCAAGCCGTGCTGGTAGGCCAGGTCATCGAGCTGCTGGATATCTTCAAGCTCGGGCAGGCTCCACAGCCCGCCCCACAGGCCGCTGGAAGGGCGACGGTAAAGCAGGATCGCGCCTTCGTGGTTGGCCAGCAGCGGCATCAGTGTGCGGCGCTGCGGCAGGGCCTTGCGCGGCTTGGGCTCGGGGTAGCGGGTTTCTTCACCGTGCAGGTGCGCCTCGCAACCGCGCTGCAGCGGGCATATCAGGCAGCTGGGCTTGCTGCGTGTGCACAGCGTGGCGCCCATGTCCATCATCGCCTGGGTGTAATGGTTGGCGCGGGTGGGCGGGGTGAAGCGCTCGGCGGTGGCCCACAGCTGGTTGGCCACCTTGGGCTCGCCCGGGTAGCCGGCCTGCGCGGTGTAGCGGGCCAGCACGCGCTTGACGTTGCCATCCAGGATCGGCGCACGGATGCCCATGCTGATGCTGGCGATGGCGCCCGCAGTCGAGCGGCCGATGCCGGGCAGCTCGGTAAGCTGCTCGACACTGCGTGGGAATTCGCCGCCATGCTGCTCGACCACGATCTTCGCGGCCTTCTGCAGGTTGCGCGCGCGGGTGTAGTAACCCAGGCCGGTCCACAGGTGCAGCACCTCGTCTTCCGGCGCTTCGGCCAGGGCCTGCACGGTAGGCAGCGCCTGCATGAAGCGGTCGAAGTAGTTCAGCACGGTGCTGACCTGGGTCTGTTGCAGCATGATTTCCGACACCCACACCCGGTAAGGGTTGATGCCCTGTTGCCAGGGCAGGTCATGCCGGCCGTGCTGGTCGTACCAATCCAGCACGGCGCTGGAGAACTGCGCAGGGGTCATCGCTTGAACAGCCCCTTGAGCGCGTCTTTCAGTTCTGGGCTCACTTTGTCTCCGAGTTTTTCATCGAGCTTTTCATCGATCTTGTCTTTCAGGCGGTTGCCGGCCAGCTTGGCGGCAACCTTGCCCAGGCCGTCCTGGTCCAGGCGGCAGGCCTTGGCACCCAGCTCCAGCGGGCCACGGCAGCGCAGCGGCACTTCGACGCCGACGTAGCGCTCGTTAACCTGGCAGGCTGGGTCGGGCATGGCGCGCTGGTCACCTTCAACGACCACACCCACGTTGTAGTCCATGCCCAGCACCCGCAGGTCGAGGTCGCCGTGGCCGTTGACGGTCAAGCCGGGGATGCGTGCCTTGAGGTCCGGGTTACTGGCCACGCCGTTGCGGATCACCAGGCTGCCGCGCAGTTCTTCGAACGGTGTGTCCTTGCCGCGCGGCTCGCCGCTCAGCGACTTGCGGTTGAGGGTGGCGATGGCCTGGCAGAGTTGCTGCTCCAGGTTGGCGTTGACCAGCACGCCGTCGTTGATGGTGAAGTTTGCGCTGCCGTTGAGGGTGTCGACCAGTGCCTTCTGGCTGTTACCGGTGGCTGTCAGATCGCTGGTCAGGGTCAGCAGGCCTTTTACCGGCGGGGCCTGATCTTTGTCTTCAGCCTTGATGAAGTGCTCAACCGGTACTCGGTTGATCTTGGTGTTGAGGCCGATCTGCGGCACGGCAGGGCGCACGTCGACGGTGCCCTTGGCCTCGAAGCTGCCGTTGTAAAGGCCGCCGCGCAAGGTTTGCAGGGTGACCAGGCCGCCTTGGCCGGTCGCCTGCAGTTGCGCGTCGCTGATTGGCAACTTGTCGAGGGTCAGCGAACCGAAGGCCAGGTCGGCCTGCAGGTCGAGGGCGCGCAGGCGATCAACCGGCAGCAGCTTGTCGTTGCTCCAGGCCACCTGGGTCGGCGCGTTCGGCAGCGGCGAGCTGCCTGCCCCGGCCACGGCGCTGGCTTCCTGTTGCTTGACCTCGTTCTGGCGCGCCGCGGTGGCGCCCTTGGCTTCTTCGCTCTTGGCCGGCATGTAACGGTCGGCGTCGAATTTGTCGCCTTTGAGCTTAACGCGCAGGGCTTGCTTGGCGAAGTCTTCGACGGCAACACGGCCGCTGAAGGTGCTGTCGTCCAGTTTTACCGCCAGGTCTTCCAGTGCCAGGCTGTTCGGCGTGCCTTGCAGGCGGCTGACCAGCTCCAGTTTGTTGAAGGCAGCGGGATCGTTGGTGGCCGGCAGCGGGTGGCCGATGCCGTCGAGGAAGGTGCGCAGGTCGAACTGGGCGATGGACAGGCCGCCGCTGAGCTGCGGCGCCTTGTCCAGGTCGCGCAGGTTCAGCTCGCCCAGGGCTCGCAGCTGGTTGGCGGAGATCTTGAGGCCGTTCCACGACGCCACATTGGCCGCCATGTCGACCAGCACTTGGCCCTGGGCGGCGAAGGTCATGGTCTTGCCGGCCAGCGGCTCGCCCGAGGTTTCGCCGGTAAGGCGCATGTCCTCGAAGTTGTAGCGCTTGAGCTTGCGGTCGAAGCGCAGCTCGCCGGCAAGCTCCGTACGCGCCTTGAGGTTCGGCTGGCTGGCGCTGAGGAAGGCGCTGGCCTTGAGCGGGATGTTCGCACCTTCGTGGACCGGGCCAGTGCTCAGCTGGATGCTTTCGGCGCTGTAACTCTTGCCGGTCTTGGCATCGGTGTACTGCACGCGGGCGTTGTTCACGGTGAGGCTGTCGATGTCCAGCTTCACCGTGCGCTCGCTGCTGCTTTCTGCCGGCGCACCTGGCTGTTCGGCGGGCGCTGGGGTGCTGGCGGCTGCGCCGTCCTTCGCCGGCAGCGGCTTGCCGATGTCTTCCCAGTTGCCATGGCCCTGTTCATCACGGGCCAGGGTCAGGTTCAGGCCTTCGACGCGCACATCGCTCATCTGCACTTCGCGGCGCAGCAAGGGCAGCACGCGTACCGACAGGCCGAGCATCTGCAGGTCGGCGAAAGGCTCGGTGGGCTTGTTCAGCGTGGCGATGCTGGCCTCGTGCAGTTCCAGGCCCAGCCACGGGAACAGGCTCCAGCCGATATCGCCGTTGAGGGTCAGCTCGACATGGGCCTTGTCGCGCGCCAACTGGCGGATCTCGTCTTTATAGTCGTTGGGATCGAAGAGGTGGGTCAGGGCGAAGCCCAGCGCCACGATGATCAGCAGCAACCCGAGAAGCCCCAGTCCCAGGATTTTGCCGAACGCTTTCATGGGCGAGTCCTTGTAGTCCGTATTTGAATTTCAAGCGGCAGAGTATAGCGCCGCAGCGGTGGGCCCTGAGTATCAGACAAGAGATACAGGGCATTTCCTACAAATAGATCAGATGTTGCGGCTTTCGACAGCTGTGGTTCGGGCAGTTCATTTGCGCTGACCTGCGTGCACTACCGTTTCAGCCGGGGAAAAAATAACGATATCAGATTGCTTCCATGTCATAGGCGAACTGGTACTCTTGCGCCGCTTTCGAAGCGCCCGCGACCCATTGTCGCGGCGCGTTGCCATGCAACGGCCACGCCTCACGTGCATTCAGAAGAGCCGGGCATTCAATCCGCAAGCACCGTCTACCTACAAAAGGATCGAATCCATGAACAGCAGTATCACGGCAGGGGCGGCCGCCAGCGCGCCCGGCTTCCTGTCGAAGGAGCGCATCATCGCCCGCCCGGGCTTCAACCGCTGGCTGGTCCCCCCAGCGGCGCTGGCCATTCACCTGTGCATCGGCATGGCCTACGGTTTCTCCGTATTCTGGCTGCCGCTGTCGCAGGCCATCGGCATCACCGCACCGGTCGCCTGTTCGGCTGACATGGGCTTCATCGCCCGAATGTTCAGCGCCGAGTGCGACTGGCCGATTTCCATGCTCAGCTGGATCTACACCCTGTTCTTCGTCTTCCTCGGCTGTTCGGCAGCCGTGCTGGGCGGCTGGCTGGAGCACGCCGGCCCACGCAAGGCTGGCCTGGTGTCGGCGCTGTGCTGGTGCGGCGGCATGCTGATTTCGGCGATTGGCGTGAAAACCCACCAACTTTGGCTGATGTGGCTGGGCTCTGGGGTGATCGGCGGCATCGGACTGGGGCTGGGTTACATCTCGCCGGTCTCGACCTTGATCAAGTGGTTCCCGGACAAGCGCGGCATGGCCACCGGCATGGCGATCATGGGCTTCGGCGGCGGCGCAATGGTCGGCGCCCCGCTGGCCACTGCGCTGATGGGCCACTTCGGCAACGAGCATGAAGTCGGCGTATGGCAGAGCTTCGTCGCCATGGCGGCGATCTACTTCGTGTTCATGACGGCTGGCGCCCTGGCCTATCGCGTGCCGCCTACCGGGTGGAAACCGGAAGGCTGGACCGCACCGGTGAAAAAAGCCAACGCGATGGTCACCGACCGCCATGTGCACGTCAGTGTGGCGTGGAAAACCCCGCAGTTTGCGTTGATCTGGCTGGTACTGTGCCTGAACGTGTCGGCGGGCATCGGCATCCTCGGCATGGCCTCGCCGCTGTTGCAGGAAGTGTTTGCCGGCAAGCTGCTGGGCAACGAGCTGACTTTCAGTGAGCTGAATGCCTCGCAGCTGGCACAGATTGCCGCCATCGCGGCCGGCTTCACCGGCCTGCTCAGCCTGTTCAACATCGGTGGGCGGTTCTTCTGGGCGTCGTTCTCGGACTACATCGGCCGCAAGAACACCTACTTCGCCTTCTTCGCCTTGGGCGTTGGCCTCTACAGCCTGGTGCCGAACATGGGCCACCTGGGGAACGTGGCGCTGTTCGTGGCGGCCTTCTGCATCATCCTGTCCATGTACGGCGGTGGTTTCGCCACGGTGCCGGCCTACCTGGCCGACCTGTTCGGCACGCAGATGGTCGGCGCCATCCACGGTCGCCTGCTGACGGCCTGGGCCGCTGCCGGCGTGCTTGGCCCGGTGCTGATCACCTACCTGCGCGAGTACCAGCTGGCAGCAGGTGTGGAGCGTGCAGCGGCTTATGATATGACCCTGCACATCCTCGCTGGCCTGCTGGTGCTGGGCTTCATCTGCAACTTGCTGGTGCGCCCGGTGGCCGACAAGCACTTCATGAGCGATGCACAACTGGCGGCCGAGCGTGCGCTGAGCCACGACAAAGGTGCCGACGGTGCGCGCTCGCTGGAATGGCATGCCGCGCCGGGCAGCCTGCCGCTGGTGCTGATTGCCTGGGCCGTGGTGGTTGTTCCGCTGGCCTGGGGGGTGTGGATTACCCTGCAGAAGACGGCGGTGTTGTTCCACTGAGGGGCATGACAGCCAGCTGATTGGCTGGCTGTCATGGCCTCATCGCCGGCAAGCCGGCTCCCACAGGTTTCTCTACAGTGCACGAATTTTGTGGGGTCTCTGTGGGAGCCAAAGCAGCCCCTTGCATTGCCATATGTCATCCGCGTTTCAAGCTTGAGCGTTCTGGGCATATAATGGAGCCCTTTTCGCCCAATGATTTTGCGGAGCTGGTGATGGTCGAACGTAAGGCTTCCGTCGAGCGCAATACCCTGGAAACCCAGGTCAAGTGCTCGATCAACCTCGATGGCAGTGGCAAGGCTCGATTTGATATCGGCGTGCCTTTCCTTGAACACATGCTCGACCAGATCGCCCGACACGGGCTGATCGATCTGGATATCGAGTGCAAGGGTGACCTGCATATCGACGATCACCATACCGTCGAAGACGTCGGTATCACCCTGGGCCAGGCATTCGCCCAGGCCATTGGCGACAAGAAAGGCATCTTCCGCTACGGCCATGCCTATGTGCCGCTGGACGAAGCGCTGTCGCGCGTGGTCATCGACTTCTCCGGCCGCCCAGGCCTGCAGATGCACGTGCCGTACACCCGTGCCACGGTCGGTGGCTTCGATGTCGACCTGTTCCAGGAGTTCTTCCAGGGCTTCGTCAACCACGCCCTGGTGAGCCTGCACATCGACAACCTGCGTGGCCACAACACCCACCACCAGATCGAAACCGTGTTCAAGGCTTTCGGCCGCGCGCTGCGCATGGCCGTGACCCTCGACGAGCGCATGGCCGGGCAGATGCCATCCACCAAGGGATGCCTGTAAATGCAGACGGTAGCCGTAATCGACTATGGCATGGGCAACCTGCACTCGGTGGCCAAGGCGCTTGAGCACGTCGGCGCCGGCAAGGTGCTGGTCACCAGCGATGCCGCGGTAATCCGCGAGGCTGACCGTGTGGTGTTCCCCGGCGTGGGTGCGATTCGCGACTGCATGGCCGAAATCCGCCGCCTGGGCTTCGACAGCCTGGTGCGTGAAGTCAGCCAGGACCGCCCGTTCCTCGGCATTTGCGTCGGCATGCAAGCGCTGCTCGACCATTCCGAAGAAAACGACGGTGTCGATTGCATCGGCCTGTTCCCAGGCAACGTGCGCTTTTTCGGCAAAGACCTGCGTGAAGACGGCGAGCACCTGAAGGTGCCGCACATGGGCTGGAACGAAGTCGCCCAGACCATCGACCACCCGCTGTGGCACGACATTTCTGACCGCGCGCGTTTCTACTTCGTGCACAGCTACTACATCAATGCCGGCAAGCCGGGCCAGGTGGTCGGCCGCGGCCACTATGGCGTCGACTTCGCCGCCGCGCTGGCCGACGGTTCGCGCTTTGCCGTGCAGTTCCACCCGGAGAAGAGCCATACCCATGGCCTGCAGCTGCTGCAGAACTTCGTCGCCTGGGACGGGCGCTGGTAAATGAGCAGGTCGAAGGCCAAGGCCCCGGTCATCACCCTGGCCGCAGAGCAGGAGCGCGAGGCGCTCGACACCTTGAAGCGCTTCCTGGAAGACCGCTTCGAGCTGCAGCTGGGGTCGTTCGAGGTGGCCGAAGTCCTCGACCTGTTCAGCAAAGAAATTGCACCTCATTACTACAACAGGGCGATTGCCGATGTTCAACTGCACCTCAAGGAGCGGTTCGAGAGCATCGAAAGCGACCTGTGGGCACTCGAGAAGCCCTGAAACCCAACAAATAGACAGGTTCCCAAGATGCTGATTATCCCCGCTATCGATCTGAAGGACGGCGCTTGCGTGCGCCTGCGCCAGGGCCGCATGGAAGACTCCACGGTATTTTCCGACGACCCGGTGAGCATGGCCGCCAAATGGGTCGAGGGTGGCTGCCGCCGCCTGCACCTGGTCGACCTCAACGGCGCCTTCGAAGGCCAGCCGGTCAACGGTGAAGTGGTTACCGCCATCGCCAAGCGTTACCCGACCCTGCCGATCCAGATCGGCGGCGGCATCCGGTCGCTGGAAACCATCGAGCACTACGTCAAGGCCGGCGTCAGCTACGTGATCATCGGCACCAAGGCGGTCAAACAGCCAGAATTCGTCGCCGAAGCGTGCAAGGCGTTCCCGGGCAAGGTCATCGTTGGCCTGGATGCCAAGGACGGTTTCGTTGCCACCGACGGCTGGGCTGAAGTGAGCTCGGTGCAGGTCATCGACCTGGCCAAGCGTTTCGAGGCCGATGGCGTCTCGGCGATCGTCTACACCGACATCGCCAAGGACGGCATGATGCAGGGCTGCAACGTGCCGTTCACCAAGGCCCTGGCCGAAGCCACGCGCATTCCAGTGATCGCTTCCGGTGGCATCCACAACCTGGGTGACATCAAGGCCCTGCTGGACGCCAAGGCGCCAGGCATCGTCGGCGCCATCACTGGCCGCGCCATCTACGAAGGCACTCTGGATGTCGCCGAGGCCCAGGCCTTCTGCGACAACTACCAAGGCTGAGGACTGAACCATGGCACTGGCCAAGCGCATCATCCCTTGCCTGGACGTGGACAACGGCCGGGTGGTCAAGGGCGTCAAGTTCGAGAACATCCGTGACGCCGGCGACCCGGTGGAGATCGCCCGTCGCTACAACGAGCAGGGTGCCGACGAAATCACCTTCCTCGACATCACCGCCAGTGTCGATGGCCGCGACACCACCTTGCATACCGTCGAGCGTATGGCCAGCCAGGTGTTCATCCCGCTGACCGTGGGTGGCGGCGTGCGTACCGTGCAAGACATCCGCAACCTGCTCAATGCCGGGGCCGACAAAGTTTCGATCAACACCGCCGCAGTGTTCAACCCCGAGTTCGTGGGTGAAGCTGCCGACCGTTTCGGGTCGCAGTGCATTGTGGTGGCCATCGATGCCAAGAAGGTTTCCGCCCCTGGCGAAGCGCCGCGCTGGGAGATCTTCACCCACGGTGGGCGCAAGCCGACCGGGCTGGATGCCGTCGAGTGGGCGAAGAAGATGGAAGGCCTGGGTGCCGGTGAGATCCTGCTGACCAGCATGGATCAGGATGGCATGAAGAACGGCTTTGACCTCGGTGTAACCCGTGCC
This sequence comes from Pseudomonas sp. NPDC012596, assembly GCF_042902325.1. Classification (NCBI taxonomy): domain Bacteria; kingdom Pseudomonadati; phylum Pseudomonadota; class Gammaproteobacteria; order Pseudomonadales; family Pseudomonadaceae; genus Pseudomonas; species Pseudomonas sp. NPDC012596. The sequence continues at coordinate 439,884 of NZ_JBIBEB010000002.1, forward strand.
ATCAGCGATGCGCTGGGCATTCCGGTCATTGCCTCGGGTGGTGTAGGCAACCTGCAGCATCTGGCGGACGGGATTCTGGAAGGGCATGCCAGCGCGGTACTGGCGGCGAGCATCTTCCACTTTGGTGAGTACACCGTGCCGGAGGCCAAGGCCTACATGGCTTCGCGCGGGATCGTGGTTCGCTGATCCAGTAATTGGGGCTGCTGCGCAGCCCATCGCCGGCAAGCCGGCTCCCACAGGTACAGTGTACGCCGGCCCTGTGGGAACCGGCTTGCCGGCGATGGGCCGCAAGCGGCCCCAATAGCTTCACCCGTGGTTCTTGCCGAGCAACGCGTGGTAAAGCTCGGTATCCCCAAGAATCCCCACCACCTTGTCGTTATCCTGCAACACCAGCTTGTTGCCGGTCTGATAGCGAATCCGCAGCGCCTCGCGCATGCCGATATCGGCATTCACCAGCGTCGGCCGACGCTCCAGCAACTCCACATCCTCACCCGGCGCCCAGTTTTGCAGGTCCAGCCCGTTCTGCCCCTGGCGTGCACGCTGCAGCGAACCGCCTTCGCCCAGGTCCAGCCACGAATCGATGCCAGGGTCCAGGCACACCGAACCATTGATCCGCTTGCAGTTGTCCAGCGTGCGCATCAGGCTGCGGCCGCACAGCACGTTCAGCGGGTTGGTGTGGGCGACGAACGTACGCACGTACTCGTCCGCCGGGTTAAGCACGATCTCTTCGGGCTTGCTGTACTGGATGATCCGGCCGTCTTTCATGATGGCGATGCGGCTGCCCAGCTTCAGTGCCTCATCCAGGTCGTGGCTGACGAATACGATGGTCTTGCTCAGCTTGCGTTGCAGCTCCAGCAGCTCGTCCTGCAGGCCCTGGCGGATCAGCGGGTCGAGCGCGGAGAACGGTTCGTCCATCAGCAGGATGTCGGCATCCATCGCCAGCGCCCGGGCCAGGCCCACGCGCTGCTGCATACCGCCGGAAAGCTCGTCCGGCTTCTTGTTGCGCCACTGGGTCAGGCCCACCAGCTCGAGTTTCTCGTCCACCAGCTTGCGCCGTTCCTTTTCAGGGCGGCCCTGCATTTCCAGGCCAAAGCTGATGTTCTCGCGCACCGTCAGCCAAGGCATCAGGGCGAACTTCTGGAACACCATGGCGATGCGCTTGGTGCGCATCATCTTCAGTTCGGCCGGGGTGCAGTGGGCGATGTCGATGTGCTTGCCTTCGTGCTCGACGAACAGCTTGCCGCGGCTGACCGTGTTGAGGCCGTTGATGCAGCGCAACAGGCTCGACTTGCCCGAACCGGACAGCCCCATCAGCACGCAGATCTCGCCCTTGTTGATGTCCAGGTTGGCCTTTTCGACGCCGACCACCAGGCCCGTCTGCTTGAGGATCTGCTCGCGGGTTTTGCCTTGGTCCAGCAGCGCCAGTGCCTCGCGCGGCTTGTTGGAGAAGATGACGTCGACGTCTTCGAAACGAATGATGCTCATGCTTCACCCCTTACCGTGGCTTCCGGTTGCTTGCAGATACGGTCGAGCATGATCGCCAGCAGCACGATCGCCAGGCCCGCTTCGAAGCCCAGGGAGATATCGGCGGTGTTCAGTGCGTTGACCACGGGTTTGCCCAGGCCGTCGGCGCCCACCAGGGCGGCGATCACCACCATCGACAGCGACAGCATGATGCACTGGGTAACCCCGGCAGCGATGCTCGGCATGGCGTGGGGCAGTTCGATGCGGGTCAGCAGCTGGCGGCGTGAGCAGCCAAAGGCCTTGCCGGCGTCGAGCAGCTCTTGCGGCACGTCGCAGATGCCCAGGTAAGTGAGGCGGATGGGCGCGGCGATGGCGAACACCACCGTGGAGATCAGCCCGGGTACCACACCCAGGCCGAACAGGGTCAGGGTAGGGATCAGGTAGACGAAGGTCGGCACCGTTTGCATCAGGTCGAGGACCGGGCGCATGGCGGTATAGAACATCGGCTTGTGTGCGGCGACGATGCCCAGCGGCACGCCGATGGCCACGCACACCACCGTGGCGAAGGTAACCTGCGCCAAGGTCTCCATGGTTTCCTGCCAGTAACCCAGGTTGAGGATCAGCAGGAAGGACAGCGCAACGAACACGGTCAGCGCCCATTTGCGCTGGATCAAGTGCGCGAGGCCGGCGAACAGGGCAATGAGGACGAACGGGTTGAACCAGGTCAGGGTGCTGGTGACCCCATGAATCATGAATTCCAGGCCTTGGGCGATGGCGTCGAAATAAGCGGCGCCATTCTGGGTCAGCCATTCGACGAACGACGCGATGTACTGACCCAGGGGTATTTTCTGATCGATAAGCATGATAGCGAGCTTCCACCTGCAAAGATTGAAATCAGTCCGGGGCGGGCACGGTCCCGCCCCGCGGTGTTGCTTGAGCGTCTTGCGTTATTGCGTCAGTTTGGCTTTGGCCGCCTCAAGGCCGGGTTTGCCGTCCACGGTGGTTACCCCGGCCAGCCAGGCGTCAAGCTTGCCTGGGTTGTCCTTGAGCCACTTCTGCGCGGCAGCCTCGGGTTTCATCTTGTCGTCCAGGACATAGCCCATCATGGTGCTTTCATCCTTGAGCTCGAACGACAGGTTCTTCAGCAGTTGGCCAACGTTGCTGCACTCCTGCGCATAGCCCTTGCGGGTGTTGGTCAGCACGGTGGCCTTGCCGTAGTCGGGGCCGAAGAAATCATCCCCGCCGGTGAGGTACTGCATCTTGAACCGGGTGTTCATCGGGTGGGGTTCCCAACCCAGGAACACGATGGCATCCCCGCGTTTCTGCGCCCGGTCGACCTGCGACAACATGCCGGCCTCGCTCGACTGCACGATCTTGAAACCGGCGTCTTTCAGGCCGAAGGCGTTCTTGTCGATCATGCTCTGGATGGTGCGGTTGCCGTCGTTGCCAGGCTCGATGCCGTAGATCTTGCCGTCCAGTTCCTTCTTGAACTTGGGAATGTCGGCAAAATCCTTGAGGCCCTTGTCGTACAGCGCCTGTGGCACGGCCAAGGTGTACTTGGCGTTTTCCAGGTTGGCGCGCACGGTTTCTACAGTGCCGGCGTCGCGGTACTGCTTGATGTCGTTCTCCATGGTCGGCATCCAGTTGCCGAGAAACACGTCCAGGTCCTTGCCGGTGGCCAGCGACTTGTAGGTCACCGGTACCGAGATCATGGTGGTGTGGGTCTTGTAACCCAAGGCTTCGAGCACGACGCTGGTGGTCGCTGTGGTAACGGTGATGTCGGTCCAGCCGACATCGGAGAAACGCACCGTCTGGCACTGCTCGGGTTCTGCAGCCTGGGCCAGTAACGGTGCGGACAGCAACGCGACCAGCAACAGCGAGGGTGAACCTTTCATGGATGGACTCCTGTGATTTTATCTTCGGGTTCGCGGGGGCCGCCGGGGCTTTCTCAGGGTCCGGTCGACCAGGCCTGCAGAGGGCAGGTTGCGAGGCCGTGCAATACGAGTCGCTTTCGATAATCCTCCAGCGCCGGGCAATCGCCTACTGGTGGGGTCGTATCCAGTACGCAACGGGTCGCATCCAGTGAGGGCGATGTCGCTTATGGATTTATCCACCCCGACCGGCGCATTTTTCCGTCACTCAAGCGCTGAAAAGCGGCGCACAAATGGCCAAAACAGCGCGGCGCTGCTGGACAAAATTACGTCGGTTGCAGACGGCGAGGGGGTGCGTAAAAGCCCGATGATGCTTGCATTCGTGGCGGCTCGCAGCTTCAGCCTAGCAGTTGCCCCGCCCTGCGCATGGCGCGCAGAGACAAGCCCAGCAAGAGGTGAAGCGACAATGGCCATCAGCGTGTTCGACCTGTTCAAGATCGGTGTCGGGCCCTCCAGCTCGCATACCGTCGGCCCCATGCGTGCGGGTGCTTTGTTCGTTCAGGGCCTGCGTGAACGCGGGGAGCTGGCGCAGGTGAAACGTATCGAGGTGCGGCTGTACGGTTCGCTGTCGGCCACTGGCATCGGCCACGGCACCGACAACGCCACCATCATGGGTTTGATGGGCGATTGGCCCGACGCCATCGACCCGACCCAGATCGTCCCGCGCATCGCCGACCTGCGCGAAACCAACATCCTCAAGCTGGATAACCGCCTGCCCATCGAATTCGTGTGGGCCCGCGACATGCTGCTGCTGGACGAAAACCTGCCGTACCACCCCAACGCCATGACCCTGATCGCCGAAGGCGAGCAAGGCGAGCTGCACCGTGACACCTACTACTCGGTGGGCGGCGGCTTCGTGGTCGATGCGCAGCAGGCTGCCAGCGGCGTGCTGGACGCCGACCAGACGGTGCTGCCGTACGATTTCAACAGCGCCGCCGAGCTGCTGCGCCTGTGCAAGCAAAACGACCTCAGCGTGTCGCAATTGATGATGGCCAACGAGAAGGTCTGGCGCAGCGAGGCGGAAATCCGCGCGGGCCTGCACAAGCTCTGGGAAGCCATGCAGGAGTGCGTCAACAACGGCCTCAAGTACGAGGGCACACTGCCCGGCGGGCTGAACGTGCGCCGCCGTGCCGCCAAGTTGCACCGCAGCCTGCAGGAGATCGGCAAGCCTAATGTGATTGGCTCGACCATGAGCGCCATGGAGTGGGTCAACCTGTTCGCGCTGGCGGTCAACGAAGAGAACGCCGCCGGCGGGCGCATGGTCACCGCACCCACCAACGGCGCCGCCGGCATCATCCCGGCGGTGCTGCACTACTACATGCGCTTCAGTGACGAGGTCGATGAGTCCAGCGTGGTCGACTTCTTCCTCGGCGCCGCGGCGGTGGGCATCCTGTGCAAGAAGAACGCTTCGATTTCCGGTGCCGAAGTCGGCTGCCAGGGTGAAGTCGGGTCAGCGTGCGCCATGGCGGCGGCGGGCCTTGCCGAAGTGTTGGGCGGCACGCCGGGGCAGGTGGAGAACGCGGCCGAGATCGCTCTGGAGCACAACCTTGGCCTGACCTGCGACCCGGTCGGTGGCCTGGTGCAGGTGCCGTGCATCGAGCGCAATGCGATTGCTGCAGTCAAAGCCATCAACGCCGTGCAGATGGCCCTGCGTGGTGACGGCGAACACTTCATCTCGCTCGACCAGGTCATCCGCACCATGCGCGATACCGGGGCCGACATGCACGACAAATACAAAGAGACTTCGCGCGGTGGGCTGGCGGTCAGCGCCATCGAATGTTGATGCGCTGATCTCGCGCTATTCTCGACACGACGCCCCGTTATGGGGCGTTTGTGCATCTACCGATCGTCGGGTGTCGTGATCAGTGTGGGCATTGTCGGTGACACTCAAGAGTGTCGTTTCTGGGAAACCTACACTGCGCGTGTCACCAAAGTGCTCAACGGTTACACGAGAGGCGCTAGCTCGCCGGTTTGCGCCGCCTGGCAAACGCATCGCAAGCCCCTGAATTGCTCAGCAAAGGCGTCGTTTTCAGGAGTTTTCGAATGGCTGTTCAACTTCCGGCACGGCGTTTGCGTTGAGATTGGCAACCTACCCCTCGGAAACTGACCGGGGGGTCATAACAAGAAATCAGTGCCCGCCTGAGGCACACCCTGCATTTGTGTGAGGAGAAATCGCGATGACGTCGTACACCTCCGGGAACCCAACCCAGAACCGCACAGCACCCCAGTCCATCGGTTTTCTCCTACTGGACAATTTCACCCTTATTTCCCTGGCGTCGGCCGTCGAGCCGCTGCGCATGGCCAACCAGCTGTCCGGCCGTGAGCTGTACCGTTGGCACACGCTGACCGTGGATGGCGGCCAGGTGTGGGCCAGCGATGGCCTGCAGATCACCCCCGATGCCGCCATGCACAGCGCGCCGCCGATCGACACCGTGATCGTCTGCGGCGGCGTGGGCATCCAGCGCACCGTTACCCGTGAGCACGTTACCTGGCTGCAGGCCCAGGCCCGCCAGTCGCGCCGCTTGGGTGCGGTGTGCACCGGCAGCTGGGCATTGGCCTGTGCCGGCCTGCTCGACGGCTTCGATTGCAGCGTGCACTGGGAGTGCCTGGCCGCGATGCAGGAGGCCTTCCCGCGGGTCAATATGAGCACGCGCCTGTTCACCCTCGACCGCAACCGCTTCACCAGCTCCGGCGGCACCGCGCCGCTGGACATGATGCTGCACCTGATCAGCCGCGATCATGGTCGCGAGCTGTCCGCGGCGATCTCCGAGATGTTCGTCTACGAGCGTATTCGCAACGAACAGGACCACCAGCGCGTGCCGCTCAAGCACATGCTTGGCACCAACCAGCCGAAGCTGCAGGAAATCGTCGCGCTGATGGAGGCCAACCTGGAAGAGCCGATCGACCTGGACGAACTGGCGGTGTATGTGGCCGTGTCGCGGCGCCAGCTCGAGCGCTTGTTCCAGAAGTACCTGCACTGCTCGCCATCGCGCTATTACCTGAAGCTGCGCCTGATCCGCGCACGGCAGCTGCTCAAGCAGACGCCGATGTCGATCATCGAAGTGGCGTCGGTGTGCGGCTTCGTTTCCACGCCGCACTTCTCCAAGTGTTACCGCGAGTACTTCGGTATTCCGCCGCGGGATGAGCGCGTAGGCTCCAATACCGCGCAGCAGGTGGCAATGATGCCGATTCCGCAGGCCATGACCCTGTCGCCGCACAGCGGGCCGATGGCTGCACTGAGCCAGGCGCGTAACGAGTCGACGTTTGCCAGCGTGAGGCTTTAAGGCTTCGGGGCTGCTTTGCAGCCCAATCGCCGGCAAGCCGGCTCCCACAGGATTCACCGCAAGGCGTGAGATCGGTGCGCTACCTATGGGAGCCGGCTTGCCGGCGATGAGGGCCAAGAGGGCAACGCTGCATCATTGGTTGATAATGATTCTCGACTACAGGTAACATCGCCGCCCCCGAAATCGCTTGGCACACCACCCCGTGGCGGACGACAAACTGCAGCTCTACCTCGCCCACCGGGCAGCACTGGTCGACTATTGCGCGCCAATCGTGGGTTGCCGCGCCCGTGCCGAAGACGTGGTACAGGAAGCCTGGCTGCGCTTCAGCCGCCAGGACAGCGATGCCGATATCCGCCACCCGGCCAGTTATCTCTATCGCATCGTCCGTAACCTGTCGTTGGACCAGACCCGCCGCACGGCAACCGAAAAGGCCCAGCCCGGTGGCGACGAGATGCTTGCCGAGTTGCCTTCCAGCACCGCCTCGCCCGAACAGACCATCACCCAGCAGGATGAGCTCGCCGCCATCAACCGTGCCCTCCAGGCGTTGCCTGAGCGCACCCGCCTGGCCTTCGAAATGCACCGCCTCGGTGGCTTCACCTTGCAGCAGGTGGCCGCCCACCTGAACGTCTCGGTGAGCCTGGTGCACCAGTTGGTCCACGATGCCTTGCGCCATTGCATGGCACAGCTGGAGGACGACCTGTGAAAATGCCTGCTGCTGGCGCGTCCTTTGCTCAATGGGCCGACTCTGTGCGACCCTTCGCGCCCCCGAGCCCCCTGGAGACTTGCCGGACATGACGTCAGCAGACCGCGTATCCAGCCGCCGCGACCAAGCCCTCGACTGGCTCCTGCGCATCCAGCAGGCGCCGCACGATGCGCAACTGCGTGCCGAGCTGGCGCAGTGGTGCGCCAGCGATGTGGCCAATGCCCAGGCCTACGGCAAGGCCGAGCGGGTGTGGCGCCTGACCGGCCAGCTGGCGCCTGCCACCGCCGAGCAGTGGCCCGAGCAACCTGCGACCGCCAGGGTGCTACAGCTGCCCAGGAAAAAGCCTGCCCGGCGCTGGTGGTTGAGTGCAGCGGTGGCGGCCTGCCTGATGGTGGCCATAGCACCTTCGCTGAGCCTGCGCCTGCAGGCCGACTACCGCACCGCCCAAGGCGAGACCCGCGATGTGACGTTGGCAGATGGCAGCGTGGTGCAGCTGGACAGCGACACCGCTATTGCCGTGGACTACTCCGGCGATCATCGCGACGTGAAGCTGCTGACGGGCCAGGCGTTCTTCGAGGTGATGCCCGACAAGGCCAAGCCATTCCACGTACGCGCTGATGCGATAAAAGTGACGGTGACCGGCACTGCCTTCAACGTCGCGCTACGGCCGGGCAGGGCGGGGGTGGATGTGCAGCATGGCTCGGTGAGGGTCGAGGATGCCGTCGATGGGCATGTCCTGTCGGATGCGCTCACGGCCGGTGAACGGCTGCGTTATGTCGATGGCCTCGTACAGGTGAACACCCTCGTGCCATCGCAAGTGGCGGCTTGGCGCCAGGGGCAGTTGATTGCCGATAACCAGCGTGTCGCCGAATTGGTGCAAGAACTGGCGCGGTACCTGCCGGGTAAGGTGTTGCTGCGCGATGATGCACTGGGCGACAAGCGTGTTACCGGTGTGTATGACCTGCGCAAGCCTGAGGCTGCCTTGCGGGCTGTGCTTCGTCCCCACGGCGGTGACGTGCACAGCTACGGGCCTTGGCTGCTGGTGCTGAGCAAGCCTTGAGCCGCCGGGCCGCTGCTCAGCGGCCCCCCACCTGCAAAAATATTTCCTGAATTTTCTGAAAATTCCTCGTATTGCCCCGTCTTCTCCCCCGCGCGCAACAACTGATAGCGATTCGTATTCAATTTTGGTTCCGGCAGTTGCCCGGGGCGGGGATGTGGCATGACACAAACAATAAGCCGGAAGCCGCGCAGCGCGCGGGGTTGGTCGTTGCGCCTGAAATGCGTGTTGGGCAGTGGGCTGCTGGGCCTGGGTGGGCTCCTGCCCGCGCCGCTGCTGTGGGCCACCGAGGCGCCCGCGCAATTGGCGCAGGTACATGCCTTCGCCATCCCGGCGCAGCAACTGGCTGGCGCGCTGATCGCCTTCGGCCAGCAGAGCGGGCTGCAGGTCAGCGCTGATGCGCAATTGCTCGAGGGCGCCTTGGGCAACCCGGTGCAGGGAAACTTCAGCAGCGAGGCGGCACTGTCGCGGCTGCTCTCAGGTAGCGGGCTGACCTGGGACACGGACGGTGATGTGATCAGCCTGCGCCTGCTGCACAGCGAAGCCGACGCCGGCCCGCTGGAGCTGCATGACACCTTGGTGCTGGGCGACACCGAAGGCAACGGCTACATGGGCGCCACGGTCATCAGCGGCAAGGCCATCCGTGCCTTCCCCGGTGCCAACGGCGACATCACCACGCTGCTGCAGATGCACCCCAGCGTGCAGTTTTCCGGCGCGCAGAAAAGCTCCAACACCCCAGGCGAGATCGACCCCGCCGACATCAGCATCAATGGCGCCAAGTTCTACCAGAACAACTTCATGATCGACGGCATCTCGATCAACAACGACCTAGACCCCGGCGCCCACGGCTACAGCGAGAACCGCCAGTTCGACGCCGCGCCCAGCAACCCCCACGGCATCGCCCTGGACGCCGACCTGCTGCAGGAAGTGAAGGTCTATGACAGCAACGTGCCGGCGGAGTACGGCGGCTTCAATGGTGGTGTGATCGATGCCATCACCCGCCGCCCGAGCAAGGGCTTGCACGGCAAGTTTTCCTACGGCATCAGCCGCTCGGAGTGGACGCGTTATCACATCACCGAGCAGGACCAGGAAAGCTTCGCCAACTCGTCCTCCGAGCAGTACCAGCCCGAGTTCGAGAAAACCACCCTGCGCGGCATGCTCGAAGGCCACCTCACCGACAACTTCGGCGCCGTCCTGAGCTTTTCCCAGCGCCGTTCGGTGATCCCGCTCAACCGCTACGAGAACGGTTACACCAGCCCCAATGCCGACAGCCGCGAAGACCAGACCCGCCAGCTCGACAACTACATGCTCAAGACATATTGGGACGTCAACGATCGGCTGACCGTGGAAAGCTCGTTCATCCAGGCGCCCCAAGAGAACGTGTTCTTCCGCGAGAACTTCCTGAACTCCGGGTTCACCAACAAGAACGGTGGCTGGCAGGGCTCGCTGAAGGCGATCTGGGAAGGTGACCAGGCGCGCTGGACCCATACCCTGGCGCTGACCAACCTGTACAGCTCGCGTGAGTCCGATGAAACAGACACCGTAAATTGGTGGTACTCCGACGCCAAGAACTGGGGCAACCCCAGCAGCAACACCGCGAAAAGCGGCGAAGGCGCCTTCGGCAACCTCGACCAGACCCAGCGTGGCATCGATTACACCCTCAAAGGCGAATGGCAGACCTTCGACTTCGCCGGTGTCAGTCACGGCATCACCACGGGCCTTGAGGTTTCGCAGCAACACGCCGTGTGGGAGCGCGAAGAGACCGGGCAGGGCGTCAACACCTTCAAGCGCGACAACGGCACAGGTTGCGCGGGCAGCGACCCATGGTGCTCGGTCAGCCCGCTGCTCAACGGCGACACCCGCCAGTGGGGCAGCATCCGTACCCAGTACAACGCCGGCAAGATCGACCTGACCGAAAACGCCTACGCCTTCTTCATCGACGACCAGATGCAGATCGGCAAGCTCAGCCTGCGCCCGGGCCTGCGCTTTGAGGGCGACGACTACATGAAGCAGAAGACCGTTTCGCCGCGCTTTGCCGGTGACTACGACTTCTTCGGCGACCGCAGCACCGTGCTGGTATTCGGCGCCAACCGCTACTACGGGCGCAACCTGTTCAAGTACCGCCTGGCCGATGGCCGCCAGGCCCTGAACACTACCTACACCCGGGCCAGCCAGGACGGCGCGTGGGTGGGGCGTCAGGTGCTCAATACCAACCGCTTCTCGGACATGAACATCCCCTACGACGACGAGTTGATGCTGGGCCTGGAGCAGCGCTGGCTGAACACCGACTTCCGCTTGAAGTACGTGCACCGCAAGGGTAACGACCAAGTGGTACGCACCTCGTCGCGTACGCTCGGCCTCGACCCCGTCGATGGCTACCAGAGCATCTACTACACCTACGTCAACGCCGGCGCCAGCGAGAGCGACAATGTTTCGCTGACGATCACCCCCAATCAGTCGTTCCGCGTGCTGGGCAGCATCACCAGCCTGCAGCTGGCGCTGGACTGGTCGCGCAGCAAGAATGCCTACAGCACCTACGAAAGCGGCTTCAGCGAAGCTGAATACGCCGATGACGACGTGATCTACGATGGCAAACGCCTGGCGTACAGCGAGCTGCCGGCCAGCGACTTCAACCGCCCATGGACAGCGCGGTTGACCACCATCACCGAGATCCCCAGCTGGCACCTGAGCATCAGCAATTTCTTCCGTTACCGCGGCGCCTACGAGCAGATCATCGACACTGGCCGCACCGAAGATATCGACGGCGAGGCCCTGCGCGTCTACGACACCGCCTCGGTGGCCGCCGCCCCAACCTGGGACATGCGCGTCAAGTGGGAGATCCCCACGGCAAAAGAACAGGCGCTGTTCGTGGCTGTGGATGTGACCAACGTCACCGACAAGGTCAACCCTATCGTCAGCAACAGCAGCACCGCCCGGACCACTTACGAAGTCGGCCGCCAGTACTGGCTGGAAGTCGGCTACCGCTTCTGATCCCTGAAAAAAACCGTGGACACCCTGATGAAAAAGCTTCTCGCGGGCCTGCTCGGCCCGCTGCTGCTCGGCGCCTGCGCGTCGCTGCCTGAACCTGACGCGCCATTGCCCTGGGATCCCCAGGTCACTCAAGGCACCCTGGCCAACGGCATGCGATACCGCCTGGTGCGCGAGTCGGCCCAGCCCGGCAGGCTCGACCTGCGCATGACCGTCAACGCCGGCTCCGTGGACGAGGCCGACGACCAGGTCGGTGTCGCCCACCTGGTCGAGCACCTGGTGTTCCACAGCCGTGCCGGGCACGCCGAAAACGTGCGCGCACGCATGGTCGGCCTGGGTTGGGTGCAAGGCCGGCACTTCAACGCCATGACCAACTACGAGCGTACCCAGTACATGCTCAGCCCGCCATCGGGCATGCGCCAGGCGCCGCAGGCCCTGCAGGTGCTGGCCGACATGGCGTTCGCCGGCGACTACAGCGCGGCGGACCTCGAGCGCGAACGGCCGATCGTCATCGAGGAATGGCGTGGCGGGCTGGGTGTGGCGCAGCGCATGAACGAACAGCGCACGGCATCGCAACGCGTCGGTTCGCGCTACCCGGCGCACCGCACCATCGGCAACGAAGCGGCTATCCGAGAAGCCAGGCTGGCCAACCTGCAAGCGTTCCAGGCCACCTGGTACCAGCCGTCGAACATGGTCATTTCAGCCGTGGGCGATTTCGAGCCTGGAGCGATGCTGGCGCAAATCGAAACGGCCTTCGGTAAAGCGCGAGGCGGCGCGGTACCGCCGCGCGGGCATCGCGACCTGCCATTGGATGGCCAGCTGAAGATCTTCCGCCTGCAGGACCCTCAATCCGGCAGCAGCCAGGTGTCGCTGCTGCTGCGCCTGCACGAGCCGGAAAGCCGCGGTACCAGCCGCGCGGCCATGCGTGAGCGGTTGATCGACCGCATGGCCCTGGCCGCGCTGGTCGACAACTTGCGTCGTCAGCCCAGGCAGGCGGGTGTGCGCAGTTTGACCGCGCAGAAAACCCTGATCGGCAGCCAGTCGACGGTGCTCGGCATCGCTGCTGGCGTAGAAGGCCTGCAGCACGAACAAGCGTTGCGCCAGTTGCTGACCGAGATCGAGCGCTTGCGCCAGCATGGGTTCAGCGAGCAGGACTTCGAACACGAGCGGGCGCATATCAGCGCCTTGGGCGACAAGACCCTGGCCAACCACACGCCACGTACGTTCGAGCAATGGGTCGAGCAGCTCACCAACGCCACGGCGCCTGAAGGCAGCGTGGTCGAACGCCATGCTGCAGCGCGACGCTATCTGCAGGTGTTGCCAGGCATCGACCTCGACGACCTCAACGGCAGGCTGAAGCATTGGCTAGGCAGTGCCGACCGCGTGCTGCAGTTCAGCGTGCCCAGGCAGTCGGAGGTCGAGGTGCCAACTGTTGCGGCGCTCGAGGCATTGCAGGTGCAGATCGCCAGCCAGGCCCTGCCCGCACCTGCGCAGCAGCGCACTGACGCCCCCACCGTGGCAACCTACAAGCCCGATGCACCGGGCCCAGCCGGGCAAATCATCGGGCGCCAGGCGTTCGCCGCCGAGCACGTCGAGCACTGGGCCCTGGGCAACGGTGACAAGCTGGTGTGGCTGCGCCGCAACGGCCCGGACGGCAACTGGCTGCTACAGGCCGAATCATCCGCAGGCTACCGCCTTGCCGATGCGCCAGCCTGGCGCCTGCAGATGGCTGCGCAACTGGCTGTGCGCAGCGGGCCGGATGGCGCTCAAGCGTGGCGCCAGGCACAGCGGGCCACGCTCGGCCTGGAGCATCAGCCGCAGCGCCTGCAGCTGAACCTCAGCGGTGCTCCCGAGCAACTGCCGGCCTTGTTGCAGAGCTATCGCCTGAGCCAGCTGGCGGGCATCGACCCGACGTTGTTCGACGAAGCGCGCAACGACCTGCTGCAGCGGGTGCGCAGCAGCCCCGCAGATGTACGTTCACGCCAGGAAAGCGCGCAGCGCGTACTCAAGTACGGCGCCGATCATTGGCAAAGCCCCGACCCGCTAGCGCTGCAACAGCTGGACCGCGAGCAGTTGCAGGCCGACTGGCAGCGCCTTGCCAGCGCCCCCGTGACCTATTACCTGATGGCCGACGTGCCCGCAGAGCAGCTCGAACCGCTGGTACGCGGTTACCTGGCCAACCTGCCGCGCGGCGCTGCGGCAAACGCGCAACCGGCCGTACAGCAGCCTGGCCAGCGCCGCACAGACCTGGCCATCGCGCTGGAGCCGCGGGCCGTTCTGCACGCCAGCAGCTACCTACCTCAAGCCTGGCAACCACAAGCGGCCATGCGCGTAGCGCTGCTGCGCGACCTCGCCAACCAACGGCTCAAGCAGCAGCTGCGCGGTGAAGCCTCGGGGGTGTATCGCCTGAGCTTCGATGCACAGCTTGACCCCGATTCGCAGCGTATCGAAAGTACGCTGAGCTTCACTTGCGACCCGGCGCGGGTGGACGAACTCTGGGCGCTGGCGCAGAAGACCCTGGCCGGTTTGAGCGTGGATGAGCAGTGGCTGATGACCACACGCCACGAACTGAACCGCCAGGAAGCCAAGCGCCGCGAAGACCCGCAAACCCAGTTCAAGCGCCTGATCCTCAGCGAGCGCCACTGGCAAGACCCCCGCTACCTCAGCGAACAGGCCAGGTTGCCCGAAGCGTTGACCCTGCCGACCATGCAGCAAATGGCGCGGCAGCTATTCCCAGCCGCCAACCAGGTGCAGCTGCGCCTGCTGCCATCGCCCGCCGCGCTGGAGCAGGCCTTGTGAATACCTTGCGCACGTTCTACCGCCTGAGCCGCCCGTTCTGGCATGACCGCCGGCAATGGGTGGCATGGCTGATGCTGGCGGCGGTGATCGGCCTGGGTTTGCTGGTGGTGCAGATCAATGTGCTGATCAACAGCTGGAGCAAAACCTTCTACGACACCTTGGCCGCGTTCGACACAACGGGGCTGTACGGCCTGGTCGGCGAGTACGCGCTGTACCTGGGCAGCTATGTGCTGATCATCGTGGCCATGGACTACATCCGCAAAGGGCTGGAGCTGCGCTGGCGCCAGGCGATGACCGGGCGCCTGACCGACGCCTGGCTGGCCGACCAGGCCTTCTACCGCCTTGGGCTGACCGGCGAGCCGGACAACCCCGACCAGCGTATCGCCCAGGACGTCGACCTGATGGTTGGCTTGAGCATCGAGCTGGTCGCTTCGCTGGTGATCAACCTCGCGCAGGTTGGCGCGTTCGTGGTGATCCTGTGGAACCTGTCGGGGGTGCAGACCTTCAGCCTGTTCGGGGAGCGTTTCACGGTGCATGGCTATCTGCTGTGGCTCGTGCTGGCCTACACCTTGATCGGTAGCCTGCTCACTCACCTGATCGGCAAGCCGCTGCATGCGCTCAACTACGAGCGTGAACACCGCGAGGCGGATTTTCGCGCCAGCCTGCTGCGCAAGCGCGACCATGCCGAGCAGATTGCTCTATACCGGGGTGAGGCCGTCGAGCGCGAGCAGCTGGCCGAACGCTTTCGCGCCATCGCCGACAATTGGCGGCAGTTGATGGGGCGCGAGCGTAACCTCAGCCTGTTCACCGTCTCCTACGAGCGTTTGAGCCTGATTATCCCGGTGTTCGCCGCGCTGCCGGCATTCATGGCCAAGACCATCACCCTCGGTGGGCTGATGCAGATCCGCAGTGCCTTCAACGCCGTGCATGGCTCGCTCAGCTGGTTCATCAAACTGTACAACAAGCTGGTGCGCTGGAGCGCGGCGTTGCAGCGGCTGGAGCAGTTCGAGCAGGCGATTGCGGCAAGCCGGCAACAGGCCACCCCGGCAGCACACGGTGACTGCCTGTGCATGCGCGGGCTGACGCTTTGCCGGCCAGATGGCAGCACGATGCTGCGTGGCCTCGACCTGCGTGTGGCGCAGGGCCAGTGGGTGCGCCTGGGCGGGCGCAGCGGGCTGGGCAAGTCGACCTTGCTGCGCACCCTGCAGGGGCTGTGGCCTTACTGCCAGGGTGACTGGCAGCTGCCGCCGGGGCGCAGCTTGTTGTTGCCGCAAAAGCCCTACATGCCGCACATGAGCTTGCGCGGCTTGCTGGCTTATCCCCAAGTGCGGTCGATCGACGATATGCTGTTGGTCGATGTGCTGGGCAAGGTCGGTTTGGGCGGGCTGATCGGGCAGTTGGACAAGCAGGCCGAGTGGGAGCGTGTGCTGTCTGGCGGTGAGCAGCAGCGGGTGAGCCTGGCGCGGGCGTTGTTGTACCGGCCGGATACGTTGTACCTGGACGAGGCGACCAGCCAGCTGGATGTCGGCAGTGCGCAAGGGTTGCTGGAAATGCTCAAGCGCGAACTGCCGGGGTGTACGGTGGTGGCGGTGACGCACCAGGAGGGGGTGGCGAAGGTGTTCGGGAAAACGCTGGAGCTGGAGCGCGTGTGAATCAACTCTGGCCTCATCGCGGGCAAGCCCGCTCCTACAGGATTGTGCGGTACCTGTGGGGGCGGGCTTGCCTGCGATGAGGCCGGCAAGGCGGTCTCAGGCGCGTCTGCTGAATTGCGCCAAGGCCGGCAACAGCTGCTTGTCGATCGCCTGGCGCACCGCCGGCAAAATCGTCGCGCTGCCGGTGTACATCTGCTCGACCATGCCCTTCAGCGCCCGCGCATTGGGTTCGGTCAGCCCGCGAACCACCGCCTCGCAGGCCTGCTCGGCACTGGCCCCGGCAGGAATATCGAAACCGCGCGCGCGTAGCTGGCCGGCGAGGTCGTCCTGATCAATCAAATCCGCATGCATCATGGCTGTTGTCCCTTTTATCGCTAAGAGAGTGCTGCTGTGATTTACGACCGATTCTGTGTCTACCGCGACATGCCCGCAAGGGTTGTACGCCGCGATGACTGCTTTGGCTAAGAACAGGTCGCTCCCGGCTAATTGCCGGTGCGGTGAAGTCAGCAGACTGCAGCTATTCACGGCCCCCGAGGGTTTGGTCACCCTCACTCACGCACAGTGGATGTTGCTCGCTCTTGGCCCCGGTAGCTCACGGCTTTCCGGGGTTATTTTTTTGGCAGTCCAATCACCCGCCCAACGTAGGCTGGCGCTGCAAGATCACGCTGTTCGTCCATCACACCTTGCAGCAACCTCACACTGAGCTCGCTGAGCGGCGCCGCTTTCGGCCCCGCGAGGTCCACATGCAGCAGCATCTGCTCGCTGGCGGCCAGGGCGTCTTCGAAACCCGCGCGATGCAGGCTGTGGTAAACCTGCATGCGCTTGCTGTCGAAACTGACGATCTGCGTCTGCACCCACACCTCGGTGCCTAGCTTCACTTCGTGCAGGTAGTTGATGTGCGCCTCCAGGGTAAACAGGGAGTGCCCGCTCTGCCCTCGGCTGTCGGCGTCCAGGCCGATGCGCTCCATCAGCGCATCGGTGGCGTAGCTGAAAATCAGCAGGTAAAAGGCATCGCGCAGATGCCCGTTGTAATCGACCCAGTCCTCCTGGACTGGGGTGCGGTAGGTGATCAGTGCGGGCATCGTGCTTTCCTCAGTCGCTGAACGACATGCCATGGCTGGCTTTGCTGGTTTTCACCGCTTCCAGCACCGCCAGCAGGGTGTCATCACGGTAGCGCTCCAGCGCGGCGATGCTGCGCTCGCCCAGTTGCTCCGAAGTGCCGTCCACCACATCGTCGATCAGTTTGTCGGTTAGCTCCGGCGCTGGCAGGTAGGTCCAGGGCAGCTTGAGGGCTGGGCCGAACTGCGACATGAAGTGGCGCATACCGGCATCGCCACCGGCCAAGGTGTAGGTGAGGAAGGTGCCCATGAACGACCAGCGCAGGCCGGCGCCAAAGCGGATGGCATCGTCGATCTCGCCGGTGGTGGCCACGCCGTCGTTGACCAGGTGCAGCGCCTCGCGCCACAGCGCTTCGAGCAGGCGGTCGGCGATGAAACCGGGGACTTCCTTGCGCACGTGCAGCGGGCGCATGCCCAGGGCGGTGTAGATGGTTTTGGCAGCTTCGATGGCTTCAGGGGTGGTGTGGTTGCCGCCGACGATCTCGACCAGTGGCAGCAGGTATACCGGGTTGAACGGGTGGCCGACTACGCAGCGCTGCGGGTGGGTGGACGACTCGTAGAATTCACTGGGCAACAGGCCCGAAGTGCTGGAGCCGATGATCGCGTCGGGCTTGGCGGCGGCGCTAATTTTGGCGTGCAGGTCGAGCTTTAGGTCCAGACGCTCTGGTGCGCTTTCCTGAATGAAATCGGCCTCGCGCACGCATTCCTCGATGGTGGCAACGAATTTCAGCCGATCCTGTGACGCCCCTGGAGCCAGGCCTTGTTTCTCAAGCGCCGGCCAGGCGTTGGCGATGCGTTTGCGCAAGGCTTGCTCGGCACCGGGCGCCGGGTCCCAGGCCACCACATCCAGGCCGTGGGCGAGGGCACGGGCGACCCAGCCGCTGCCGATCACGCCGCTACCCAGGGCGGCGAAAGTCTTGATTTCGGTAATGAAGGGCATATCGGTCTCCTGAAGGTATCAGCGGCGCTTGAGGTTCATTTTTTCCCGGCCTTCTGCCGGCGTGAGCACGCGGCCACCCAGGCGGGTGATGATCTCGGCTGCGCGTTCCACCAACTGGCCGTTGCTGGCCAGCACGCCACGGTCCAGGTACAGGTTGTCTTCCAGGCCGACCCGCACGTTGCCGCCGAGCAGCATGGCTTGTGCTGCCATGGGCATCTGCATGCGGCCGATGCCAAAGCCCGCCCAGGTGACGTTGGCGGGCAGGTTGTCGACCATGGCTTTCATGGTGGTGGTGTCAGCCGGCGCGCCCCACGGGATGCCCAGGCACAGTTGGAACAGCGGGTCGTCGAGCAGGCCTTCTTTGATCATCTGCTTGGCGAACCACAGGTGGCCGGTGTCGAAGATTTCCAGCTCGGCTTTCACGCCCAGCTCGGTAATGCGCTTGGCCCCAGCGCGAAGCTGCGCGGGGGTGGAGACGTAGATGGCATTGCCGTCGCCGAAGTTGAGGGTGCCGCAATCGAGGGTGCAGATTTCCGGCAGCAGCGCTTCGATGTGGGCCAGGCGTTCCAGCGGGCCGATCAGGTCGGTGCCCGGGCCGAATTCCATGGGCGATTCGCCCGGGCCGATTTCCAGGTCGCCGCCCATGCCGGCGGTCAGGTTGACGATGATGTCCACGTCGGCTTCGCGGATGCGTTCCATGACTTCGCGGTAGAGGTTGACATCGCGGCTGAAACGACCGGTTTGCGGGTCGCGGACATGGCAGTGGACCACGGTGGCGCCGGCTTTGGCCGCCTCCACGGCGGATTCGGCGATTTGTTTCGGGGTGACCGGGACCAGGTGGCTCTTGGCGACCGTGTCGCCGGCGCCGGTGAGGGCACAGGTGATGATGACGTCGTGGTTCATGGCGGTTCCTTGTGGTGTCTACGCTGGCCCTTTCGCGGGGCGAGCCCGCTCCCACAGGATCAGCGAGATCCTGAGTTTTACGCTGTACCTGTGGGAGCGGGCTTGCCCCGCGAAGAGGCCGGATCAGTTGGCGGTGAGCTTGAGGTTCTCAGCCGCAGGCTTGCCGTCGAAGGTAGTCACCCCTTCGAGCCAGCGGGCCTTGTCGTCGGGGTGGTCCTTGAGCCACTGGCGGGCCGAGGCCAGTGCGTCCTTGTGGTCGAGCAGCGGCTGCATCATGCGGCTCTCGTCCTCGGCGCTGAATTTCAGGTTGGCCAGCAGGCGGTGCGCGTTGGGGCAGCGGTCGGCGTAATCCGGCGCGGTTACCGTCCACACCGTGGCGCGGCCTTCGTCCGGGCCAAGCGCGTCCTGGCTGTCGCCCAGGTAGGCCATGTCGATGTTGACGTTCATCGGGTGCGGCGCCCAACCGAAGAACACCACCGCCTCCTTGCGCCGCACGGCGCGGTCGACGGCGGCGAGCATGCCAGCCTCGCTGGACTCGACCAGCTGGAACTTGCCCAGGCCGAACTGGTTCTTGGCGATCATCGCCTTGATCTGGGTATTGGCGCCGGAGCCCGGCTCGATGCCGTAGATTTTTCCGCCCAACTCCTTCTCGAACTTGTGGATATCGGCGAAGGTCTTCAAACCCTTGTCGGCCAGGTATTTGGGCACGGCCAAGGTTGCCCGGGCGTCTTCCAGGCTCGGCTTGTCGAGCACCTTGACCTGCTGGGCGTCGACGAACGGGGTGATGGTCTGGGTCATGATCGGGTTCCAGTAACCCAGGAACATATCCAGGCGCTTGTCGCGGATGCCGGCAAAGATGATCTGCTGCGAGGCACTTGTCTGTTTGGTCTGGTAACCCAGGCCGTCGAGCAGCACCTGGGCCATGGCGCTGGTGGCGATGACGTCGGTCCAGTTGACTACGCCAAGGCGCACGTTCTTGCAGGCCGCAGGCTCGGCGGCGAAAAGCGGGGTTGCAACGATGCTGCTCAGGGCAAGGGACAACAGGCTGCGGCGGATCAAGCTGTGCATGGTGGCTCTCCATCGGCAGTGCATATTGTTATTGAGGGCGGCCTCTGCGGACCGTGTGAATACGCTACGCTGGCGGTACCTTGGCCAAGCGCACGCTGGCGACAGGAATTAGCACCTGGGCGACCAGTTTCTGTGGAGTAGGGGATGATGCAGACGATTGCCTTTCTGTTGGTGCCGGGCTTTTCCGCCATGGGGTTCATTTCGGCGGTAGAGCCATTGCGGGTGGCCAACCGTTTTGGCGGGCAGTTGTACCGCTGGCAGGTGCTCAGCCTGGACGGCGAGGCGGTGCTGGCGAGCAACGGCATGTCGGTGAACGCCGACGCCGCGCTGGGGGAGGGTGAGCCTGCCAACATAGTGCTGGTGGTAGCGGGTTTCGAGCCACTTGCCAATGTTGCGCCGAAGCTTCTGCAGGCGCTGCGTCGGCTGAACCATGAAGCGGTCATGCTCGGGGGCATCGACACGGGCGCGATGGTGCTGGCCGAGGCAGGCTTGCTGGACGGTTACCGGGCGACATTGCACTGGGAAGCCCTAGAGGCGTTCAAGGAGCGCTACCCAGGCCTGCAGGCAACCCAGGAGCTGTTCGAGATCGACCGCAGCCGTATTACCTGTGCCGGCGGCACTGCTTCGATTGATTTAATGCTGCACCTGATAGCCCAGTCCCACGGCAGCGACTTGGCCGTAAAGGTGTCCGAGCAATTCGTGCTGGGGCGTATCCGTCAGCGCCAGGACCACCAGCGCATGCAGATCGGTGCGCGTTACGGTATCAGCAACAAGAAACTGGTCCATGCCATTGGCGAAATGGAAAAACACACCGAGCCACCGCTGAGTACGCTGGACCTGGCCGCTGCTATCAAAGTGACACGGCGTCAACTGGAGCGTCTGTTCCGCATGCACCTCAACGAAACACCCAGCAGTTTTTACCTCGCACTCCGGCTGGACAAGGCGCGTCAGCTGTTGGCCCAGACTGACATGTCGGTGACTGAGATCAGCCTGGCGTGTGGTTTTGAACTGCCCTCGTATTTCACCCGGCGCTACAAGCTGAGGTTTGGAAAGTGCCCACGGGAAGAGCGTCAACCTCCTCGCCCAAAATGAACTTCAGTTAAAATCGCGATTTAAAATGGCTATCAGATTTTCGCGATTTCTAGCCTGCAGGTGATTGCGCAATGGCGCGAATTCACGCGCATTGAAGCGGGCGCCCAGATGGTCAAAGACCAGGTTCAACCTCTGCGCGGGTTCGGCAGGGTCAGTTACGCAGTAGACAAAGAACAGGATAGCAACGGGGATGCTGTCCCCTTCATGATCCATTTCGATGCTCAGATGTGAAGAGGCGTTCATTACGTTGAAGGTGTGCTTACCCGCAGATTGCAAAGCGGCTTTTACGTTTTCTTCAAGACGCTTGAACCAAGGGCCTTTATCGCGTAGCGGGGGCAGATAACCCCTGTACACATCGCTTAGTGCGAGAAGGTGCGGCTCATACGCAATGGCTTTGTGCGTATGTTCGAACACAGTGAATTTCAGTGATTTCAAGGTGGCGAGAACGACAGCTAACCACTGCTCGGGTTGGGTCTCCATCGAGTATTCATCATTGGCCATGGCTTGTGAATAACGCAGGCATAGCTGCAAGTCTTCCCAGGTTTCCAGTGTCAGCCAGGGGGCGGGCTTGACTGTCAACCGCTCGTCGAATATTCGAGTGTCGAGGCTTGTATCGCTCATGCAGCATCGCTCAATGATGACGGGAACCGGGTACCAGCAAATCCTGCTACCCGGCCTCGTTGGTTAGATCGCGAGGAAGGCGGCGATGTCGCCTTTGATCTTCTCATTCACCAGATCACGCGCAGCATCGAAGTGACGAACGCTGAAAGTACCTTGTTGCGAGGCGCGATAAACGCGGGTCGAGGTTTTGTCCACCTTGCGGGTCAGAGCACCATCACGCTCGATTTTCGAGTCATAGCTGGCCTGGAAGCTGGTCATGTGCATCGCAG
This sequence comes from Pseudomonas sp. NPDC012596, assembly GCF_042902325.1. Lineage (NCBI taxonomy): Bacteria > Pseudomonadati > Pseudomonadota > Gammaproteobacteria > Pseudomonadales > Pseudomonadaceae > Pseudomonas > Pseudomonas sp. NPDC012596. The sequence continues at coordinate 461,773 of NZ_JBIBEB010000002.1, forward strand.
GCAGGCCTTGTGGCGTCATCTCGCACTGGGCGACGACGAAGTTGCTCGATTTGCCGGTTTGGCTCTGGCTGTGTTTTTCCAGGTAACTTTTGACTTCTGGCTTCTGCACGACGACTTGCAGCACGCGTTTGGCACAGGCGGCCCGACGCGGGTCACGGCCGACACTGATGGTGATGGACTTGGTGAGCAGCTCTGCCAGGGTCAGGTTATCCTCATCAATGGCATCTTCGGCGTGGGCCGCACCCGTCATGGTCCAGCCAAACTTGATCAGGCCATCGTTGTAAAAGTTGTACCACTCGCGCTGCTGGGTTTCCTTGTCGAACTTCTTGTTGGCCACTTCAGTCATCAATCGCATACCCGCCAGGATATCTTCTGCAATGCCAGCAGGCACATTTTCGGCGAATATACAGATCGTCTGGCCGGTCGCGGCTACGCGCTCCTGACCTTCTTTGCGGATTTTCTCCATTTCAACTTTGATGTCAGCCATTTACTTATTCCTTGATAGTTGAGGGTGACGAAACGCACGTTGCAGGCACGTCGTCTTGGCGCACTATCGAGAAATGGCGCTGTGACTATCAGCAGCACATTGTTCCACTGGAGGGCAGCCTTCAAACCCGCCCGGATCAATCTTCCGGTGCCGGCTCGTCACTGTTTTGCGCGCCCAGGCTGCGCAAATACTCCGATCGCTCATCGCTGCGCTGGGCGATGCAGCTGTTCCACGCCGTCTGGTAGGCCTTGCTGCCAGGTTGTTCGGCATGGGTTTCGACTTTGCAATCGGCATCGCGCAGTTGGCTCCAGAGCCTTTCGGCGGCTTCTATTTGCGACTTCAGGCCCGCTTCGTCCCCATACTGCTCGCGCATGCGTTGAAGCAGGTCGTCATAGGCCGATTTCAGTTCACGCTCGGCGGTCTGCTTGTTGAATGCCGCGCACTCGAACGTCTGTTGGTCGGTCTCGACATTGTCGCAAGGCGTGCTTTCTTCCTCACCGGCCTGGGCCCCGCTCACGACGGCCAGCAGCACCAGCCATGCCATTGATTTCATCCGTTTTCTCCTTAACAGGCTGTGGAATCGCAGGGATTCTCGCTCAGCCGGCGGCATGGCGATAGCTCCCTGACGAAATGTTCATGAACGGGGTGAAAAGGTCGTTATCGAGACTGTCTCTCATCCCCGAACGGCGTGCCAGACGTGCTCATGTCGCGCATTGACGCTTTCGGCAAACCCCCTGTCGTTTTTGCATCGGGGCGCCTCGGGGCACAGGCATATGCTGGCCCCAAAGCGCCGGCACAACGTTCGGTGCGACCCAACTCAATAAAAGGGGACAGCCTGATGAGCCCAGCCGAATTACACGCCGACAGCATCGTCATCGACGGTTTGATCATTGCCAAGTGGAACCGCGAGCTGTTCGAAGACATGCGCAAAGGCGGGCTCACGGCGGCCAACTGCACGGTGTCGGTCTGGGAAGGGTTCAAGGCTACCGTCGACAACATCGCCTCCAGCCAGAAGCTTATCCGCGACAACAGCGACCTGGTCATGCCGGTGCGTACTACCGCCGACATCCGCAAGGCCAAGGAGCTGGGCAAGACCGGCATCCTCTTCGGCTTCCAGAATGCCCATGCGTTCGAAGACCAGATCGCCTACGTCGATGTATTCAAGCAGCTGGGCGTGGGCATCGTGCAGATGTGCTACAACACCCAGAACCTGGTCGGCACCGGCTGCTACGAGCGTGACGGCGGGCTGTCCGGCTTCGGCCGCGAGATCGTCGCCGAAATGAACCGCGTGGGCATCATGTGCGACCTGTCCCACGTCGGCTCCAAGACGTCCGAAGAAGTCATCCTCGAATCGAAAAAGCCGGTGTGCTACTCGCACTGCCTGCCATCGGGCCTGAAAGAGCACCCACGCAACAAGTCGGACGCAGAACTGAAGTTCATCGCCGATCACGGCGGTTTTGTCGGCGTGACCATGTTCGCGCCGTTCCTGGCCAAGGGCATCGACTCGACCATCGACGACTACGCCGAAGCGATCGAGTACACCATGAACATCGTGGGTGAAGACGCCATCGGCATCGGCACCGACTTCACCCAGGGCCACGGCCAGGACTTCTTCGAGTACCTGACCCACGACAAGGGCTACGCCCGTCGCCTGACCAACTTCGGCAAGATCATCAACCCGCTGGGCATCCGCACCGTCGGCGAATTCCCCAACCTCACCGAAACCCTGCTCAAGCGCGGCCATTCCGAGCGCGTGGTACGCAAGATCATGGGCGAGAACTGGGTAAACGTCCTCAAGGACGTCTGGGGCGAGTAAGCCGCTCTCCAAGCCTGATAGCCCCTGCCAGCAACGCAGGGGCACCCACATGAAAATTTTTATGGAGTTGAGTTTCCATGGCCAAGATCGCCCCGCAATTGCCAATCGAAGTCGACAGCGAGACCGGTGTCTGGACCAGCGACGCCCTGCCGATGCTGTATGTACCGCGCCATTTCTTCGTCAACAACCACATCGGCATCGAGGAAGTGCTGGGCGCCGACGCCTACGCCGAGATTCTCTACAAGGCTGGGTACAAGTCGGCCTGGCACTGGTGTGAGAAAGAAGCCGAATGCCATGGCCTGGAAGGCGTGGCGGTGTTCGAGCACTACATGAAGCGCCTGAGCCAGCGTGGCTGGGGCCTGTTCGAGATCCAGGACATTGACCTGGACAAAGGCACCTGCAGCGTCAAGCTGAAGCATTCTGCGTTCGTATACGTGTACGGCAAGGTTGGCCGCAAGGTCGACTACATGTTCACCGGCTGGTTCGCCGGCGCAATGGACCAGATTCTCGCTGCCCGCGGCAGCAAGATTCGCACTGTGGCCGAACAGGTCTATGGCGGGTCGGAAGAAGGCCACGAAGATGGCCTGTTCGTTACAAAGCCGTTGTAAGCCGGAGATAGCGTCATGGCATTCGAAGCAATGTTCCAGCCGATCCAGATCGGCAAACTGACCATCCGCAACCGCGTGCTCAGCACTGCGCACGCCGAGGTCTACGCCACTGACGGCGGCATGACTACCGACCGCTATGTGAAGTATTACGAAGAGAAGGCCAAGGGCGGCATCGGCCTGGCGATCTGCGGCGGCTCGTCCGTGGTCGCCATCGACAGCCCGCAGGAATGGTGGGCGTCGGTCAACCTCTCGACCGACCGCATCATCCCGCACTTCCAGAACCTGGCCGACGCCATGCACAAGCATGGCGCCAAGATCATGATCCAGATTACCCACATGGGCCGTCGCTCGCGTTGGGACGGCTTCAACTGGCCGACCCTGATGTCGCCGTCGGGTATCCGTGAGCCGGTGCACCGCGCCACCTGCAAGACCATCGAGGTGGAAGAGATCTGGCGGGTTATCGGCAACTACGCGCAGGCTGCGCGTCGGGCCAAGGAAGGCGGCCTGGACGGCGTCGAACTGTCGGCAGTGCACCAGCACATGATCGACCAGTTCTGGAGCCCGCGGGTCAACAAACGTACCGACGAATGGGGCGGCACCTTCGAAGGCCGGATGAAGTTCGGCCTGGAAGTGCTCAAGGCCGTGCGCGCCGAAGTCGGCGACGATTTCTGCGTGGGCATGCGTATCTGTGGTGACGAGTTCCACCCCGATGGCCTGAGCCACGAGGACATGAAGCAGATCGCCGCGTATTACGATGCGACCGGCATGCTCGACTTCATTGGCGTGGTCGGCTCGGGGTGCGACACCCACAACACCCTGGCCAACGTCATCCCCAACATGAGCTACCCGCCGGAGCCGTTCCTGCACCTGGCGGCCGGCATCAAGGAAGTGGTCAAGGTTCCGGTGCTGCACGCGCAGAACATCAAGGACCCGAACCAGGCCACGCGCATCCTCGAAGGCGGCTACGTGGACATGGTTGGCATGACCCGCGCGCACATGGCTGACCCGCACCTGATCGCCAAGATCAAGATGGGCCAGATCGACCAGATCAAACAGTGCGTGGGCGCCAACTACTGCATCGACCGCCAGTACCAGGGCCTGGATGTGCTGTGCATCCAGAACGCCGCGACCTCCCGTGAATACATGGGCGTGCCGCACATCATCGAGAAGACCACCGGGGTCAAACGCAAGGTGGTGGTGGTCGGTGCCGGCCCTGCCGGCATGGAAGCCGCCCGCGTGGCGGCCGAACGCGGCCACGACGTGACCCTGTTCGAGAAGAAGGACCAGATTGGCGGGCAGATCACTATCGCCGCCAAGGCCCCGCAGCGTGATCAGATTGCCGGCATCACCCGCTGGTACCAGCTGGAACTCGCGCGCCTGAAAGTCGACCTGCGCCTGGGCACCGCTGCCAGCGTGGACGCCATCCAGGACTTGCGCCCGGACGTCATCGTGCTGGCGGTGGGCGGCCATCCGTTCGTCGAGCAGAACGAGCACTGGGGCGCCGCCGAAGGGCTGGTGGTCAGCAGCTGGGACGTGCTGGACGGCAAGGTTGCGCCGGGCAAGAACGTGCTGGTGTACGACACCATCTGCGAATTCACTGGCATGTCGGCGGCAGACTTCATCGCCGACAAGGGCAGCCAGGTCGAGATCGTCACCGATGACATCAAGCCGGGCGTGGCCATGGGCGGTACGACCTTCCCCACCTACTACCGCAGCATGTACCCGAAAGAAGTGATCATGACCGGCGACATGATGCTGGAGAAGGTCTACCGCGAAGGCGACAAGCTGGTGGCGGTGCTCGAGAACGAATACACCGGCGCCAAGGAAGAACGCGTGGTCGACCAGGTGGTGATCGAGAACGGCGTGCGACCCGATGAAGAACTGTACTACGCGCTGAAGGAAGGCTCGCGCAACAAGGGCCAGATCGATGTGGAGGCGCTGTTCGCCATCAAGCCGCAGCCGATCCTCAGCCAGCCGGGCGAGGGCTACCTGCTGTATCGGATCGGCGACTGCGTGGCCCAGCGCAATGTGCATGCGGCGATCTACGACGCCTTGCGGCTGTGCAAGGATTTCTGATCCAGCGCGCCTAAACGCCGTAGACCCCTGTGGGAGCGGGCTTGCCCCGCGAATGCGTCAGCACCAACAACGATGTTGTCAGGCCGGACGTCTTCGCGGGACAAGCCCGCTCCCACAAGGGGCATAGCGGCGCAAGAATTCAGCTGTTGTTGTGGGAGCCTCCCATGTTGAACACCCTTCTACCCATCCTGCTGTTCGCTGCCCTTGGCCTGGCGGCGCTCGGCGCCCTGCGCCGGGTGCGCATGTGGCGGCGTGGCCGGCCGTCCAAGGTCAACCTGATCGGCGGCCTGCTGGCCATGCCGCGCCGCTACCTGGTGGATTTGCACCACGTGGTCGAGCGCGACAAATACATGTCCAAGACCCACGTGGCCACCGCAGGCGGCTTCGTACTGTCGGCCGTGCTGGCCATTCTGGTGCACGGTTTCGGCCTGCAGAGCAAGATCCTCGGCTACGCGCTGCTGGTCGCCACGGTGATCATGTTCAGCGGTGCCATCTTCGTCTTCAAACGTCGGCTCAATCCGCCTTCGCGCCTATCCAAAGGCCCGTGGATGCGCCTGCCGAAAAGCCTGCTGGTGTTTGCGGCAAGCTTCTTCATTGCCACTTTGCCGGTTGCCGGCATCCTGCCTGCCAACACCGGTGGCTGGGTGATGGTCGCGGTACTTGGCCTGGGCGTGCTGTGGGGCGTGTCGGAGCTGTTCTTCGGCATGACCTGGGGCGGCCCGATGAAACACGCCTTCGCCGGTGCCCTGCACCTGGCCTGGCACCGCCGCGCCGAACGCTTCGGCGGCGGCCGCTCCACCGGCCTCAAGCCGTTGGACCTGGAAGACCGCAACGCGCCGCTTGGCGTGGAAAAACCGGTGGACTTCACCTGGAACCAGCTGCTCGGCTTCGATGCCTGCGTGCAGTGCGGCAAATGTGAAGCCATGTGCCCAGCGTTCGCTGCAGGCCAGCCGCTGAACCCGAAAAAACTCATCCAGGACATGGTCATCGGCCTGGCCGGTGGCACCGACGCACAATTCGCTGGCAGCCCATACCCGGGCAAACCCATTGGCGAGCACGGCGGCAACCCGCACCAGCCCATCGTCAACGGCCTGGTCGATGCCGAAACCCTGTGGTCGTGCACCACCTGCCGCGCCTGTGTCGAAGAGTGCCCGATGATGATCGAGCACGTCGATGCCATCGTCGACATGCGCCGCCACCTCACGCTGGAGAAGGGCGCCACCCCGAACAAGGGCGCCGAAGTACTGGAAAACCTGATCGCCACCGACAACCCGGGTGGCTTCGCCCCCGGTGGCCGCATGAACTGGGCAGCCGACCTCAACCTGAAACTGCTGCCGGAAGTGAAAACCACCGACGTACTGTTCTGGGTAGGCGACGGCGCGTTCGACATGCGCAACCAGCGCACCCTTCGTTCGTTCGTCAAAGTGCTCAAGGCCTCCGGCGTGGACTTCGCTGTGCTCGGCCTGGAAGAGCGCGACAGTGGCGACGTGGCGCGCCGCCTGGGCGATGAAGCCACCTTCCAGCAGTTGGCCAGGCGCAATATTCAGACCCTGGCCAAGTACAAGTTCCAGCGCATCGTCACCTGCGACCCGCACAGCTTCCATGTGTTGAAGAATGAATACGGCGCACTGGGTGGGGATTACCAGGTGCAGCACCACAGCACCTACATCGCTGAACTGATCGCAGCCAAAAAGCTCAACCTCGGCCAGCACAAGGGCGGCAGCGTCACCTACCACGACCCGTGCTACCTGGGCCGTTACAACGGTGAATACGAAGCGCCCCGCGAAGTGCTCAAGGCGCTGGGTATCGAAGTGCGCGAGATGGAACGTTCGGGCTTCCGTTCCCGTTGCTGCGGCGGTGGCGGGGGGGCGCCGATCACTGATATCCCGGGCAAGCAACGTATACCCGACATGCGCATGGACGACATCCGCGAGACCAAGGCCGAGCTGGTTGCAGTGGGTTGCCCACAGTGCACTGCGATGCTCGAAGGCGTGGTCGAACCGCGCCCACAGATCAAGGACCTCGCCGAGTTGGTAGCCGATGTGCTGATCGAAGAGGAAACCCCGGCGGCCCCAAAGTCGCCAACGGTCAAACGTGAACCTGCGGAGGTGCACTGATGAGCGACATCATCCGCCGCGACCCGCGCGCCGAGTGGATCGCCCGTAACCGTCTGCACCCGCTACATGCGGCCCTGCAGACGCAACAAACCCGTTGGATGGGGCCAAACGGCCTCATCCGCAAGAACCCGCATGCCATCGCCGCCGGGTTCATCGGCCCCAATGGCCTCAAGCGTATCGACCGCAGCGGTGCCCAGCAGGGCACCGGTGTCGGCGGGCGGCGCGCAGCGGCAGCGGTGGTGCAGTTGCCGCTGCACCAGGTGCCGGCGCCGGCGTTCTACATTGCCGTGGTGCCAGACATGGTCGGTGGCCGCCTGAGCAGCCACGATCGCGACCTGCTGGGGCTGGCACACGGCCTGGCCGGCAAAGACGGCGCAGTGTTGGCCGTGGTGTTTGGCGAACACAAGGAAAGCAACTTTTCCACAGCCGGCGTCGATCGCCTGCTGGTTATCGAAGGCGAAGCGTTCGAAGGCTACGCACCTGAGCAACTGGTGCAGGGGCTGCGGGCTGTGGATAACCAGTTCACGCCGCGCCACTGGCTGCTGCCCGATAGCCGCACCGGTGGTGGCGAACTGGGCCGGCGCTTCGCTGCCGCTTTGGGCGAGCGCCCGGCGACGCGGGTTTGGCAGGTCAAGGACGGCCAGTGCATCGGCCGTGCCGGTGCGGGTCAGCAGGACCTGCAACGCGCCGTGCCACGCTTGATCCTGGCTGCGGCGGAATGCGCCGAACCTGTCAACGAGACCCGCCACGAAGCGCTGCCGGTGGAGTTGTCCACAAGCGTTGCACGCAGCCTGTCGCGTATCGAAGACCTCGGCTCGGTGGCCGTAGACCCGGCCACCATTGCCATGGCCGAGTCCGAGTTCATCGTTTCGGGCGGTAATGGCGTCAAGGACTGGGACCTGTATCACAAGGCGACCGCAGCCCTCGGCGCCACCGAAGGCGCTTCGCGGGTGGCAGTGGACGACGGCTTCATGCCGCGCAACCGCCAGGTGGGTGCGACTGGTACCTGGGTTACTGCGCGGGTCTACGTGGCTGTGGGTATCTCTGGCGCGATCCAGCACCTGCAGGGCATTGGCGCCTGCGACAAGGTGGTGGCAATCAACATGGACCCAGGCTGCGACATGATCAAACGTGCCGACCTGTCGGTGATTGGCGACAGTTCGGCGATTCTCCAGGCACTGATCGAGGCTGTGGACAACTTCCGCAGCGGCGGCCAGCGCGACGCGGCATAAGGGCACGAGCATGAGTACGAAAGTCATCAGCCTGGTTTCCATCGGTGCCCACCCCAGCTCCGGCCGCGCACGCCGCGCCGAGCAGGATGCGCGTGCGGTGGAGCTAGGTTTGCGGCTGGCTGGGGATAACTTGCAGGTGGTGCATGCCGGCGACCCGCAAGAAGAAGCATTGCGCGCCTACCTGGGCATGGGCCTGGATCACCTGGATGTGCTGGAGCAGCCTGCCGGTGCTGATGTGCTGGGCGTGCTGGGGGATTACCTGCGCGACGCCGGGGCGCAGCTGGTGCTGACCGGCAGCCAGGCCGAGACGGGTGAAGGGTCGGGCATGTTGCCGTTCCTGCTGGCCGAAAAACTTGGCTGGCCGTTGATCGTGGGGTTGGCCGAGGTGGAGTCGATCGAGAACGGCACCGCCCAAGTATTGCAGGCCTTGCCGCGTGGTCAGCGGCGCCGGCTGAAAGTGCGCCTGCCGTTGCTGGCGACTGTGGATAACGCTGCGCCCAAGCCGCGCCAGAGCGCATTCGGGCCGGCGCGCCGGGGTGTGCTGGCGGCGCGCAATGTGGCGATAGTCGAGGATGATCTGCTGGCCGAAGCCGAGTTGCAGCCTGCACGGCCACGGCCCAAGCGGCTCAAGGTGATCAAGGCCAAGAGCGGCGCAGACCGGATGAAGGCTGCCACCGCCAAGGCCAGTGGCGGTGGCGGCAAGGTGCTGAAGGATGTATCGCCACAGGAAGGCGCCGAGGCCATCCTCAAGCTGCTGGTGGAAGAAGGCGTGCTGCGCTAAAGCCTTTCGCGCTCGCCGGCAAGGCCGCCCTCACTCTGTGGGAGCGGACCTTGCCCCGCGAACACCGGCGCAGCCGGTGCCGTACACCGAGGGGGCTGCTTCGCGGGGCAAGCCCGCTCGCACAACGATCCCCTGACCGACGTATGCACATCCTACCTGTGCATAAGTCCATCCTGTTCCCCACCACACCGCTGGATTTGGCGAAACTTGGCACAACCGTCAGGTGCCAACTCTGTTTTGCCCACGGAATCTGTTCGCCAAGGTGTGGATAAAGTGTTGGTGCATGGCTGGGGGCCATATATAACGGGGCTTTCAGAGCTTTGCTCATAAACTGATCAGGTTTGAGCCGGCTCTTCAGACACGGATATGCGTGTCTCCGAGTGGTTTTGCCCACAATCGCTGTTAGCTGGTCTGTGGATAATCTGTTCGGCACTGCCCGAAAGGCGCGCAGGTCATGGCTTGTGAGGATTTGATCAGAAAATAATCAAATTGGTGAATGTATTCTGATTCATGATTATCAAGGCCTTGAATCGCTTATCCACAACCCAGGCTCTGCACGTTCGAGTTTTTGCTCACAAACTCTGTTGGCGTCTCTGTGGACAAGTTGTATGAACATCGCTGTAGCCCAACAATACCAAGGCTTTGCTTGTGTTGATCAAATATTGATCAGGGTGCACCTGATATTTGTGTCAGTACACAACCTTCTGAGTTAGCGCTAAGGTAGTCGAGCACTTAGCGGAGTTGTGGATAACCATGGCACGAGCTTACTCACCTTACGGCGTTTCTGGGGGCAGCCCGGTAACAGCTCTGGGGTTTTGCGGCCAACGCCGTGATCCGCTTTTGGGGGGTTACCCGCTGGGGAATGGTTATCGCCACTACAGCCCTGCGTTAATGCGATTCGTGAGCCCCGATAACCTTAGCCCGTTCGACCGTGGAGGGATAAATGCGTATGCCTATTGTGGAGGTGACCCCGTTAATCGGACCGACGAGTCGGGGCGGTTCTGGATCGAGTTGTTAACTCACTTGGCTTTTGGCACAAGTGCGATAGCAGGTACGGGCAATATGGTTATTTCGCGTATGAGGGCCAGGATCAACAATGTTGCACTTCCGGATCGCGTTGTCGAACCAGCACTGCCGAGCCGTCATCCTCGCGTGGCCGCTGCTGCAAATGTTCTTGATACGTACGCTTACACGACTTCGATCATTCTGCGTGGACCGCATCTAGCCAATACCTTTAATCCTGGTTCCATGGCAAACCTTCAGCCGGTACTCAATGGGGCTGACCTGGGACGTGCAGGGGCTGGATTTCTGGGCTTCGCAGCCCTACCTATGAATGCCAGGCATGAGTGGCGTCGTGCGGGTGTACGAGGGATGCCTAGAGGGCGACTGCTCGCCGAAGCAGTACTGGATGCTTACGGCTTGAGCTATATGTGGCGAGGGATACAACAAGCCAGCAGGGCGGTGAGCACTGCCGTATCGGGTGCTTACAGGGGGGTTGTCGAGAGAGTGAGGGGGCGTGTTAGGCAACCTGATGTTGAGGCCGGTATCAGAGTAACGCGTTTGTAAGCCGCTGGAGAGCCCCGCCGCAGTACTGTGTACCTTGACGGGGGCGGGAGTGTCCGTTTCTTTCCAGAACTTCGCACCCTCAGTATTCTCGATCCAGATGCCCAGACTATGGCGCGTACCATCGGGCAGAACGCCCAAGGTCAAGTAAATCGCCTTGTTGCGTACCAGGCCTTCTTCGCCAATTTTCACCCGCAGCGCATCGAAGAAAATGACCGGGTACATCGGCTCCAGAGGGCACTGTTGCCACGCGCCGATCTCTTCCATGACTTCGTCTGTCACGGAGCTGATGAAGTCGGGTGAAACCTCTGTTCCGTACTGCTCGGAAAGGAACGCCCGGATCTCTCTGACCGTCATTCCACGGGCGTACATGGCGATGATCTTGTCGTCGAAACCGGTGTAACGGCGCTCATGCTTGGGGATCAGGATGGGCGAAAAGCTCCACTGCGCAGAGCCACGCGATGCCCACAACGGTAGGCAAATCCGCCTGTGGGTAGGGGCGTGGGGTTCTATCCGCTAGTACTTTTGCCAGTTCACCTCATCCGCTTGCAGGGTTAACGTCACGGGACACTCTTACACCGAGAGCTACCCAACATGTCTTCACTCCATCTGTTAGCCCCCGACAGGGCTCAGCCGCCAATGGCAGGCTCGGTTTTTGGTCCCCGGGCCCACACACCCTACGGTCATGTACATCAGCCCAGCGGCCCGATTCTGGGATTCAGCGGCCAGCCACGCGATCGCGTCACCGGCTGCTATCACCTGGGCAATGGCCATCGAAGCTACAACCCAGTCTTGATGCGCTTTCATTCAGCGGATCGCCTGAGCCCCTTCGGCAAAGGCGGGATCAATGCCTATGCCTACTGCGGTAATGATCCGGTCAACAGGGCAGACCCCAGTGGTCAGAGTCCCGCCTGGCTCGGACCGCTCAGAAGCTTTGCAGCAGGGGTCGCCAATCTGCTCGTCACCGCGGTCGGGGTTTATCGCAATTACAACACTGAGCGTAATTTCAATATCTCGGGACATGATGCAGGAAGCCGAGCGGGGGTGCTGGCATTCAACACCGCCGAAACACCCTTGAACACGTGGAGCACGCGCGACAAGGTGCTGGCCACGTTGGGCGGGGTGAGTGCGGGTATGAGTATCGGTACCGCCGGTGCGCGTTTGATGGGCGCCCATGGCGATTTACTTGCTTGGGTGGATATGGCGTTTGGATTTTTTGCCACGGCGATTTCCTTCGCCGAACTGTTCAGCATTGCAACTGCGCCTATGCCGGAGCGCTACCCGGTACACGGCAATCAGTGGAATGCCAGGTCCGATGTGAGCCCGATCAGGACCACCGCGGTGTGAGCCGGGCTCCGGCCACGGCAAAGCGATGCCGTGGCCTAAGCCCGCCCGTCGCCACTACTGGGCTTTGACTTCCTTGAGATACGGCGCCGGCTCCGCCCCGAGGTTTTCCAGCACCCGCTGGCTATACCAGTCGATGAAGTTGACCACGCCGAACTCATAGGTCTTCGAGTAAGGGCCTGGCTGGTAGGCGGTGGAGTTGATCCCGCGCTGGTTCTCTTCGGCCAGGCGGCGGTCCTGGTCGTTGGTGGCGTCCCACACCTTGCGCATGCGCTCAGGGTCGTAGTCCACACCTTCCACCGCGTCCTTGTGCACCAGCCACTTGGTGGTGACCATGGTTTCCTGGGCGCTGATCGGCCAAACGGTGAACACGATCATGTGGTCGCCCATGCAGTGGTTCCAGGAGTGTGGCAGGTGCAGGATGCGCATCGAGCCCAGGTCTGGGTTCTTGATGCGGCCCATGAGCTTCTGGCAGGCCTGCTTGCCGTCCATGGTCATCGATACCGTGCCTTTGAGCAGCGGCATGCGCACGATGCGGTTACGCAAGCCGTGGCTCTTGTGCAGGTACGGGATTTTTTCGGCTTCCCAGGCGGCGGCCGAGGCGGCTACGTGGTCCTTGAATTCCTGGCTGGCGCGCGGGTCGTTGGTGTCGTCCCACTCCAGCAGGGTTTGCAGCAGCTCCGGGTGCGAACCGCTGCAGTGGTAGCACTCGCGGTTGTTTTCCAGCACCAGCTTCCAGTTGGCCTTTTCCATCAAGGTGGTATGCACCGCCACCTTGGTGTTCTCCATGTCGTACGGTTCCATGTAGTGTTCCAGCGTGGCCAGGAACTCGTCGATGGCAGGTGGGTTTTCCGACAGGCTGATAAAGATGTAGCCACCGGCAACCTTCACGTTCACAGGCTTCAGGCCGTACTCCTTCATGTCGAAGTCGGCGCCCATTTCGGTGCCTGCAAACAGCAGGCGGCCGTCCAGTTCATAGGTCCACTGGTGGTAGTGGCAGACCAGCTTGGCCACTTTGCCTTTGTCGCTGACGCACAGGCGCGAACCGCGGTGGCGGCAGACGTTGTGGAAGGCGTGCACCTTGCCCTCGGCGCCACGCACCACCAGGATCGGGTTCTTGCCGATCTGCAGGGTGATGTAGTTGCCCTTTGCCGGGATCTCGCAGGTCATGCCGGCGATCAGCCATTCTTTCTGGAAGATCTCCTGCATGTCGATCTGGAACAGACGCTCGTCGGTGTAGAACGGCTGGGGCAGCGAGTAGGTGCGCTCGCGGGTCTGCAGCATCTCGGCGGTTGCCTTGCGTGCAGGTTCAAGTGGATCGCCCAGGCTCAGGGTTGCGGTGACGTCCATCGTGTAATCCTCGGGGCCGTGTGCGGCCGGCAAAAGGTGGCTAATCGTTGTTGTGGTGCCGCAAGACTGGCTGCCAGAAAAAGGCAGTTTCTTTTGCCGTGGAGTGTGCGTCCGAAGGCGGCGCGAACCGTATCCATGGGCGACATGGCCGATTTGAATTACGACGCGCCAGCCCTTGTATCACGGGGCTGGTCGCGATAAGCACGCCGATGTCGCAGGCAGGAATGTACGTCGCGTTCAGCTTGCGCATTATCGCAGCCATGAAAAGGGCCAGAGTCGGCCGCTGGAGATGAACATGTCCGATACCTTCCTCAATCCGGTCACCACCCAGACCTGGGCCAACGGCCGCCACATCGTGCGCTGCGTCAAGGTCATCCAGGAGACCTGGGACGTGCGCACCTTCTGCTTCATGGCCGACCAGCCGATCATGTTCTTCTTCAAGCCTGGGCAGTTCGTCACCCTGGAGCTGGAGATCGATGGCAAGCCGGTGATGCGCTCCTACACCATCTCCAGTTCGCCATCGGTGCCCTACAGCTTCTCGATCACCGTCAAGCGCGTGCCGGGCGGGTTGGTATCCAACCACCTGCACGACACCATGCACGAAGGCGCCGAGCTGCCGGTGCACGGCCCGGTGGGGCTGTTCAACGCCATCGATTTCCCGGCGGGCAAGACCTTGTACCTGTCGGGTGGTGTCGGTATCACCCCGGTGATGTCGATGGCGCGCTGGTTCTATGACACCAACGCCAACGTCGACATGGTCTTCGTGCACAGCGCCCGTTCGCCGAAAGACATCATCTATCACCGCGAGCTGGAGCAGATGGCCTCGCGCATCCCCAACTTCAGCCTGCACATCATTTGCGAGAAGCACGGCTTGGGCGAGCCCTGGGCGGGCTATCGCGGCTACCTGAACCAGCGGCTGATGGAGCTGATCGCGCCCGACTACATGGAGCGTACGGTGTTCTGCTGCGGCCCGACGCCGTACATGACCGCCGTCAAGCGCATGCTCGAAGCGGTTGGCTTCGACATGAAGAACTACCACGAAGAGTCGTTTGGGGCGACGCCGCCGGAGGCCAAGGCCGATGCAGTGGAGCACGCCGAGCAGGCCGCCGACGCGCCGGAAGTGGACGTCTCGGACCTCAACCTGGTGGAGTTCATCGGCAGCGAGAAGAGCATCCGCATCGCCCCGGGCGAGACCGTGCATGCGGCAGCGGCCAAGGTTGGCCTGATGATCCCGAAAGCCTGCGGCATGGGCATCTGCGGCACCTGCAAGGTGCTCAAGCTGGGCGGCGAGGTGGAGATGGAGCACAACGGCGGTATTACCGAGGAAGACGAGGCCGAGGGTTACATCCTGTCTTGCTGCAGTGTGCCTAAAGGGGATGTGCGGATCGATTACTGATCTGAGGGCCCAGGGGCTGCTTTGCAGCCCATTCGCGGGGCAAGCCCGCTCCCACAGGTATTGCACTGAGCCTGAGGGCAGTGGAGTAGCTGTGGGAGCGGGCTTGCCCCGCGAATGGGCTCTAGAGGTCAATGCAATCTGTTCTTGGCCATCTCGATGTCATTCATCAAAGCTTTGGCCAAAGCACTCAGGTAGTCCGCTGCACCCAGCAACTTGTGGTCATCCTCGATATCCCCCTCTCGGACCAGATGCTTGATGTAGCCCAGCAGGACCGAGACCTGTTCATAGGCATCATCGATGGGAATCCCCGGCTGAACCCTTAACAGGTCAATCGGCGGGTTACCCACTTCAAGGAACGTTTCTGCACCGATCGTGGCCATGGATTTGGTTTCGTCCGCCATATCGTCATCCCTCTGCCTTTTGGCCATAAATCCGATCATGCACATGCTCCACCAGGGAGTGCGCGATCTCGGTGGCATGCATGGCATTGCTCAGCATGCTCAGGCCATGCTCGCCGGCGCGGGCGCGGCAGTGTTCGTCGATGGTTTCGATGACGCCGCGCAGTAGCTCGCTGACGTGAGCCAGGGCGTCGGGTGGGTACATGTCGGATTGGACGGTGAAGAAGGAGGTGGTGATGGGTTTGCGGTGGGTGGGTCGGGGACGATCTTTTTCATGATGTAATTCCAGCTTCATGACAAAGGGAACTACCACCTGAATCTTTCTCATGGATTGAGGGCGGCAGCCGTATGCAGGTGTGAGAAAGCCGATAGAAGCTAGCAAACACTCGGCCAGGCAAAAGCCCGCCCACATACGGCCACCATAATGGTGCTGCTAGCTAATATCGGGTTCTCATGCCCGGTCGCCGAAGCGACCCGAAAACGTTATCCCTGGGGCATTTCCCCGACAACAGCGACACTTCAGCAGCGCGCGTAGGATAATTCCCAAGCATGCTGATCTTGAAGTATTTGGTTTCAAGTTCAGAAATGTCTTACGGCTGCCGGCCCTTTCGCGGGTGTACGACCGGAGACATCGTTTACATAGTAAACCGGGGACATGGTTTACACATTTGAGGCTTGGACGCGGTTTTCGCCTCGTCCAAG